>CAZCHZ010000115.1:0-5236 GCA_964498615.1 uncultured Legionellaceae bacterium
TTTCCATCATTTGTGTGGCAGTGATCACTGCCTTATTTAAAGCCCGAGCACGGATAATAATATGCTTTTGTAATGCAGGTAATTCTGCAAAACCCAGTTCCACCCCTAAATCTCCGCGTGCCACCGCTACCGCATCCGATGCTTCAATGATTTCATCTAAAGCATCCATGGCTTCTGCTCTTTCAATTTTGGCAATTAAGCCCGCCTTCAAATTTGCTTTATCTAATAAAAGTCTTGCAGCATGCATATCTTCAGCTGAGCGCGGAAAAGATAATGCAACATAATCTACTTGCATTTTAGCAGCAAAAATAATGTCTTGTTCATCTTTTGCGGTGGGTGCTTTGGCAGTTAATCCTCCCCCTTTGCGATTAATGCCCTTATTATTGGATAATTTGCCACCTGTTATTACCACACAATAAATTTTTTTCTCAACCACTTTTTCAACTTTAAAAACAATAAAACCATCATCTAATAATAAAATATCGCCCGGATGGAGATCGTTAGGTAAATCAGGATAATCAATGCCAACAGATTGCGCTGTACCTGCATCTTTATCAAGTGCGGCATCTAAAACAAACGTGGCGCCAGCCTTCAGAGTGACATCGCCTTCTTTAAATCGAGCAATACGAATTTTTGGCCCCTGTAAATCTAATAAAATGCCCACTTCTTTTTTTAATTTTTTGGCTATAAGACGCGTTGCTTCAATTCTCTTAGCATGTTCTTCGTGATTACCATGCGATAAATTGACTCGGACCAAATCAACGCCCGCAGCTATCATGGCTTCTAAGACGCCAGCTGCATCCGTTGCCGGACCTAATGTTGCAATAATTTTGGTACGCCGTAGTTTCATTGGGATCCTTGGGTGATAATCTAAGCATATCCGACATTAACCAGTTGAACAACTCATCACAATGTTATATATTCGTTCAGTGTTTAGAAATTAGAGTACGTAAAATGAAGCAAAAGAAGAATACATTAAGTGAGTTTTTTAGGCGTTCACCCTTGGTTGATTCCGGCATTGATCTAGCACGAGATTCAGATACAGGTAGGGATATTGAGTTTTTTCAACAAAAAGAAAAAAAGTTAGATCTAAGAATTGAACATACTAAGCGTTACGAGCCTCTAAAATAGCCACAGCAGGTAGGGTTTTACCTTCGAGATATTCTAAGAAGGCGCCACCCCCGGTGGACACATAGGAAATTTTATCTTTGATGCCAAATTTATCAATGGCAGCAAGGGTTTCACCCCCGCCTGCAACTGAATATGCTTTTGATTCTGCAATCGCTAAACTTAAAGCTTTGGTGCCTGCTTCAAAAGCAGGAATTTCGAACATACCGACGGGACCATTCCATAATATTGTGCCTGCATCTTTTAAAATCTCAGCGTACTTTGCACGAGTTCGTGGGCCTACATCTAGAATTTTTTCATCAGGTTTGATATCTTTGCAATCTGTAATGCGCGTCTTAGCAGTGTTAGCGTTTTCTGTTGCCAGCACAACATCTTGCGGAATAATAATTTCAACTTTTTTTTGTTTTGCATAAGCTTGCAGTTCTTTGGCAGTATTTATCAATTCAGGTTCATATAAAGAACTGCCTACGGAATTACCATTGGCTGCAATGAAAGTATTAGCAATGCCACCGCCCACGATTAACACATCTACCAAATCCAATAAAGATTTTAACACAGATAATTTGCTTGAAACTTTTGCGCCACCCACAATCGCAACCAAGGGATGTTGGGGATGTTTCATCACCAGGGAAAGCGCATGCAATTCTGCAGCCAGTAAAGGCCCAGCTACTGCTTGAGACGCATATTTTGCAATACCCACAGTAGAGGCATGTGCGCGATGGGCACTCGCAAAAGCATCCATGACAAAGACTTCACACAGACTGGCCATTTTGCGTGATAAGGTTTCATCATTGGATTCTTCGCCAACATTAAAGCGAACATTTTCACCAAGGACTATTTCCCCGCTCATAATGGGGATGCCCTCTAGCCAACGCTTTGAAAGACGTACCGGTTGTTTTAATAATTCAGATAAACGTATTGCGATGGGTTTTAGGGAATATTGTGGATCAAATTGCCCTTCTTTTGGTCTGCCTAAATGCGAAAGCAGTAAAACGCGGGCCATGCATTTTCTGGCTTTCATCAATGTGGGCAAGGCAGCCAGTATTTTGGCATCACTGATGATTTCGCCCTTATCCATGGGACAATTGAGATCGACACGAATAATGACAGATTTATCGGTCAGATCAATATCTTGCATTTGACGGATACGAAATCCTCCTATTTGGCCTTTGTCATGGCAAGGGCAGTATCTAACATGCGATTAGAAAATCCCCATTCATTGTCGTACCAAGCCAGGACTTTTACCAATGTCCCTATCACTTTAGTTTGCGAGCTATCGAAAACACAGGAAGCAGGATTATGATTAAAATCTATCGAAACCAAAGGCAAATCACTCACCGTTAAAATCGATTTTAAGGATCCTGTCGCTGCTTGCTTGATAAGATCGTTAACTTCCTTTACGGAAGTATTACGCTTTGCCGTAAATGTCAAATCCACTAACGACACATTAATGACGGGCACGCGTATTGCCAAGCCATCAAATTTGCCATTTAATTCTGGTAATACTAAGCCAATAGAAGCAGCCGCACCTGTTTTTGTTGGAATTAAAGAATGTGTTGCAGAACGTGCCCGATGAAAATCCACATGATGCACATCTGATAATACTTGATCATTCGTATAGGCATGCACCGTGGTCATTAAACCACTTTCAATGCCTAACGCATCATGCAGGGGTTTCGCCAAGGGAACTAAGCAATTGGTGGTGCAAGAGGCATTTGAAACAATTGTATCGCTTGCTTTCAAAGTATGGTGGTTAATACCATAAACAATAGTGGGTAAATCGTTTCCAGCAGGTGCTGAAATCAAGACTTTCTTTGCCCCCGCTTTTAAATGCGCGCTTGATTTTTCCTTGCTTGCAAAATGACCACTGCATTCTAAGACCACATCGACATCCAGATCCTTCCAGGGGAGACTATCAGGATTTTTTTCTTTAAAATAAGGAATTTTATCTTTATCAATAAAAATAGTATTTTCATCAGAAGAAACGGGTTTGAAAAAATGTCCATGGGTTGTATCGTACTGAGTTAAATGCGCGCTGACTGCAGCTGATCCTAAATCATTAATCGCGACAACCTGTATCTCAGGCTTACGTTGATATTCATACAAAGCGCGGAGTATATTTCGACCAATACGGCCATATCCATTTATCGCAATTCTGATTTCCATATTACTATTTACTATTTAAAACACCAAGCACTGTTTTTAACAATGCATCCGCAGTTAAACCGACTGCTTCAAAAACCTTGGGGCCCGGGGCTGATTCCCCAAATCTATCTATACCTAAAACAGCACCCTCGCTACCCACCCATTGGTACCAATAAGCACTGGCACCCGCTTCCACTGCTACCCTTTTTCGAATATGGGGAGGCAATACTGATTCGCGATAAGCGAGAGGCTGTGCCAAAAAGTGATCTGCAGAAGGCATAGAAACGACAGTGGTCGGCCTGCCTTCTGCCAAAAGACGTTTTGCGACCTCCACGGCCAAGGAAACTTCAGAGCCCGTGGCAATAATTAACCCTTCTGCTTTCGCTCCTGCATCTATTAAAATATAGGCACCTTTTTCTATACAAGCTATCTGCGTTTCCGTTCTTTCTTGATGTATTACTTTTTGTCTGGTAAGTGCAATGCTGCTTGGGCCATCCGTGCGTTTTATGGCCATTTTCCAAGCAACGGCAGTTTCTGCTGCATCACAAGGTCGCCATAGAGACATATTAGGCGTGGTGCGTAAAATACCTAGATGTTCTATGGGTTGATGTGTCGGACCATCTTCACCCAAACCGACAGAATCGTGGCTGTAGATAAAAATAACCCTCTGCTTCATCAATGCGCATAAGCGTACTGCATTTCTGGCATAATCTAAAAAGACTAAGAACGTACCACCATAGGGAATAAATCCCCGATATAAAGCAATGCCATTCATCATGGCAGACATACCAAATTCGCGCACACCATAATGAAGATAATTTCCCACAATGTTTTTGGGCAATATGGTTTGTGAATATTTGGTGAAGGTTGAATTTGATTCTGATAAATCAGCAGATCCCCCCAGTAATTCTGGCAACAGGGGCACTAACACTTCTAATGTTTGCTGAGAAGCCTTTCGAGTGGCGATATCTTCTGTACTTTTAGCCGCTTCTGTGATAAAAGCATCTAGTTTTGCATCAAAATCTTTTGGCAATATCCTATTTAAGCGGCGTTCTAATTCAAAAGCCAAATCAGGATGTGCAGCACGATAGGCTTCAAATAATTTATCCCAATTTTTTTCTTCACGCTCTCCTTTTTCTCTTGCATCCCATGCCTCATAATATTCAGGCGGAATAAAAAAAGCGGGATAATCCCAGTTCAATGCATTTCTTGCGCCTATTACTTCTTGTTCCCCCAAGGGAGAGCCATGGGCTTTTTCAGTACCTGCAACGTTGGGCGCACCGAATCCAATTAAAGTCTGACAACAAATTAAACAGGGTTTATTTTTGATGCTTCTGGCTTCGATAATTGCCTGTTTAACAGCATTCGCATCTTGTCCATTAACTTCCTTTATAACATGCCAACCATAGGCTTCGAATCTTTTTGGGGTATTATCTAAAAACCAATGAGACACGGTTCCATCAATTGAAATGCCATTGTCATCCCAGAACACAATCAGCTTTCCAAGCCCTAAGGTGCCTGCAAGCGATCCCACTTCATGGGAAATCCCTTCCATTAAACAACCATCGCCCACAACGCAATAAACATAATGATCGATAATATCAAAACCTGGTTGATTAAATTCCTGCGCCAAGAGCGCTTGTGCTAAAGCCATGCCAACTGCATTGCCAAAACCTTGTCCTAGAGGACCCGTCGTGGTTTCCACACCCGGTGTATGTCCATACTCAGGATGTCCTGGTGTTTTGGAATGTAATTGACGAAATTGTTTAATATCTTCAATGCTTAATGCATAGCCTGTGAGATGCAATAAAGCATAATGTAACATGCAACCATGGCCATTAGATAAAATAAAACGATCGCGATTTGGCCAATGCGGATTTGCGGGATTATGTTTAAAAAAATCATTCCATAATACTTCGCCAATATCAGCCATGCCCATGGGCATGCCAGGATGTCCTGAATT
>CAZCHZ010000116.1:0-5227 GCA_964498615.1 uncultured Legionellaceae bacterium
AATACCCCCGGCACTAAAAGGCATCCCCTCACTCAAGACATTAAAATGCATACTGGCTAAAGCCGAGCCCGAAGCTAATGCTGCGACAAACCCCGCCAAACGTAATATCCACAGCAAGCGATGAAATCCATTTATTTCTAAGCGATTACGAAAAACACTTAAGCCCCCATAGGCAATCATCAAGGGGAACATATAGGCTATGTATCCAAACAAAAATAAAAATAGATCGGCGAAAAAGGCGCCCATTTTACCGGCTGCATTGACAATCATCATATTGTGAGTAGTTTTGGACCATCCGGGATCAGCAGCGTTATGTGTTATCAAAGCAACAAACAAAAAGATCGCCAGGGCTGAGAGTAAAATAAATCCTCCCTCGCGTAATCGACGCCATAAAATCGCTGTGATGGTCTGCATCCCAGTCCCCTTTGTTTTCAAAGCCCGTTTCATATACCCTGCCCTTTTTCCCCATTCTTTAATATACTGTTGTTCTTACTATACATCCCGGTAAGCAATCTTGACCAGTGTAAGAGGTAGATATGAGCACCATGAAACATGCAAGACTCTGTATTTTAGGTTCTGGGCCCGCTGGCTATTCAGCTGCTGTGTATGCGGCCAGAGCAAACTTAAAACCAATGTTAATCACGGGTCTAGAAAAAGGCGGACAATTAACCACGACGACAGATGTCGATAACTGGCCAGGCGATGTTGAAGGCCTTCAGGGCCCAGATCTCATGGAAAGGATGGAAAGACATGCCGCTCGCTTTAATACCGAGATCATTTTTGATCATATTCTGGAAATCAATCTTAAAACTAAACCTTTTACCATGGTGGGCGATTCCAAAGCACACTATAGTGCAGATGCCATTATTATCGCCACGGGTGCTTCTGCTAAGTACTTAGGTTTGCCTTCAGAGCAGGCTTTTATGGGTAGAGGCGTATCGGCTTGCGCCACCTGTGATGGGTTTTTCTATAAGGGTGCGAGAGTTGCCGTGATTGGCGGCGGTAATACAGCTGTTGAAGAAGCCCTTTATTTATCCAATATTGCTGAGCATGTCACGGTTGTGCATAGACGGGATAAGTTTAGATCAGAGAAAATATTAGTTTCACAACTTGAAAAAAAGGTGGAGGCTGGGAAAGTAAAGATCATGTGGAATAGTGTGCTTGAAGAAGTCTTGGGAGACGATTCTGGGGTAACAGGCATGCGCATTCAATCTGTCATTGATAAAAAAACTCAGGATATCGATTTGAAAGGAATTTTCATTGCCATCGGCCATTCCCCTAACACAGGGATTTTTGAAGGCCAGTTAGACATGAAGAATGGCTACATTCAGGTGAAATCCGGACTCTTGGGAAATGCTACAGCGACGAATGTCCCCGGGGTTTTCGCTGCAGGCGATGTGGCCGATCCTATTTATCGACAAGCGGTGACATCCGCGGGTTCTGGCTGCATGGCGGCCTTGGATGCCGAAAAATACTTGGATGCCCTAGCACTTGTATAGTTACCCTCATCCGGTGCTTCGCACCACCTTCTCCCGTGAACGGGAGAAGGGAAATTTTCTTATTGCGGGAGAGGGTGGCACGAAGTGCCGGGTGAGGGCGCTCTGGCATATAACACCTATATTTGCTAGAATATCTTTTTAACAAGCTTAGAGGTTTTGAATGCCCAAACAAGATACTTTAGAAATGGAAGGTGTGGTGATTGAAAATTTGCCCAATACAAACTTCCGTGTTCAATTAGAAAATGGCCATATTGTGATAGCCCATATTTCAGGACGTATGAGAAAAAATTATATTCGTATTTTAATGGGGGATAGAGTGACTGTTGAACTTACCCCTTATGATCTTACCAAAGGCCGTATTACTTTTAGAAACCGCGATCCTAAAGATATCGCTGCTGCTAAAGAAGCCAAAGAAGCCGGTGATAACGCTGAAGAGCAAAAGCCTATTTAATGCTCATAATAAAAGCGCCAACATTTCTTTTAAATTTGCAAAAGGAATAAAATGCACATCACAGTTATCTATCTTGATCGTAGTACTATAATTTTTCGTGATAATTGCAGCATGCTTAGGGTGGTAAGCTTCTATAAAAGAACGTAATGCACGCGTGACAGTGGGTCTTTCAAGATTCCTATACTTAGATTCAATAGGCACGATATGCGTTTCATTAAAATAGATAACAAAATCCACCTCAGCACCTGATTGTGTGCGCCAATAATGAATATCATAATTACCAAAAGTTATGGCGCGATACTTTAAAAGTTCCTGATATACAGCACCTTGTATCAACAACCCAGTATCTCCTCTTAATTCAAGCGTCGAAAATTGACGTAAAGCTTGATTACGAAACCCATTATCAATAAAATAATAAATCGGATTAGACACAATTTCTTTGCGTTTGTTGCCAACAAAGGGTTTAATGCTACTTATAACATAGGTATTTTCTAAAATACTACAATAATGTTGAATGCTAGGGACAGACACACGACAATCTGTTGCTAATTGATTATAATTCACTAATTGTCCAGAACTATGCGAAAGTAAACGAATGAGTTTTTGCATCATATCTGGCTTGCCTACTTTTAATATTTCTATAATATCTTTGTTAATATAATCTTGATAGAGTTGTTGTAAAATCATTTCTTTTTGTTCACCAAATACAATAGCAGGATATAAACCATAAATTAAAAAAGATTCTTTAACTTCACCTATTTCCTGAAAACTAAAAGGTAACACCATGGCTTCTAAATGCCGCCCCGTTAAATATTCTTGTATCGTACTCTTTAATTCCAATTGAGAAGAACCTGAGGCAATCATTTTGATAGGCAACTGGAGATCTGCAATCCCTTTCAACAAAAGGCCAGGATTTTCTAGGCGCTGCGCTTCGTCAATGAAGATAATAGGCTTTTTAATGCCAAATACCTGCATTAATTCCTGAATAAAAAGCGGCGATCGCAAATATTGTCGAATTTCTAGAAAATCACAATTGAGATATATCAATTGATCGAAACGCTTTGCACGGATCAACGACTGTGCGATAAACTTACCCAAAGTCGTTTTACCTGATTGCCTGGGCCCAACAAGCACGATCCAAATTTTATCCCAGTCCGGTAATAACAATTTGCTGGCTTGTAGGCGTGGTTGATAGTTAATAGAAGCCAAAGGGAAGACTGTGTTATTATACAGCCATGGATTTAAGACTTTTATAAGCTCAATTACTGATGTTTCCATTGTTTTAACCCGGTTAATATAAGGCCAGGTTTAAATTAACCCGGTTAAACTAAGTTTCGAACAATGATACCCCCTTTGTCAATAAAACTATCCATAACTGTTAGAAAAGATTAGACAGTTTAGAT
Organism: uncultured Legionellaceae bacterium; assembly: GCA_964498615.1. Lineage (GTDB taxonomy): Bacteria > Pseudomonadota > Gammaproteobacteria > UBA6186 > Azoamicaceae > CAWARU01. The sequence continues at coordinate 3,354 of CAZCHZ010000116.1, forward strand.
TTCATGCTTGTTTTTTGACCAGTATCTAATGGGGTTTACGTGATGGGTTGGCGTCAGACCCCTATTATCCCGCGGGTTTTTCCCGTCTTCTGTCTTTTACAAAACTTGCGTCTTTAAATAATTGACCAAGTTTTGGATTCCTAAAAAAACGTGACGAAGATATTTTAATATTTTTATTTTGATACTGTACATCTAAACCGTATAATTCTGATAATTCCCTGCGAAAAGTTGCACGTTGAGCTTTAGGAACATCCAACTCTATGGTTACTGACTTACCAACCTGCAATTGATTAAGCTGTTCATTAATATCTAAATTACCTCTGAAATTTTGGAGTGCTTTGCTGCCAAGCAATGCTTTTATCGTTACCTTAAGCCTTGTTAAATAGTCTGAATCTTTATTTTGTAATTTTTCTAATTGATCAAAACATAGCTGCATCGCCACATAATTATGTACCTTTGGATCTACTTTTAAGGCAAGCAGCTGCGCATCAAGTTCTTGTTCTAATTTGCTACTAAATTTTTTTTGTCCTTGTTCTTGTAATTGTGCCCTTAAAATCCACATGGCACCTAAAACAGCCGCTTTACCTTGATCAGGTGTCAACTCTTTTGCTTGTACACTTTTTGCAATTTGCTCTCCTATATCACGCAAAAAGTCATTTTGATGCTGCCTATCTTCATGAGACGTAGACTTTTCTGAAGATCGTTGTGAAAAACTCAACAGACCGGTTCTGTAACTACTCTCATCTGCTGTCAGCGTACGTGCATCTAATACTTTCTGAAAATTAGCATTAACAACCAAAAGAGGTGTCACGATAGAAATTTCTGCATCAGGTCGTACTGATACATCTTGCGGAATTGATCGTTTCTTGGCCTTTGTTGTATGGCTTGGGTTTTCAACAAAGCTGATTATTGTTCGAAGGGTTGCAGCAGACACTTGTGGTTTTTCTTTTAATGCCTCTGATTGTAAATCTTCAGGTTTGACATGCTCGCGAATATATTGCGCAATGGCTAGATTTTCCTGGTTGGGGTCCTGTTGCAAAGGCTCAACCTGAATACCGCTGCTGCCTTGTAAAATAACAAGATTTCTGTTTATTTGCCAAGACAAATCAAGATCCATTCTCTCAGTGTGTTGACTAATCGCTTTTATAGTGCTTTGAATAATCATATTGCCTTGCGCCATGCTTAAATTACCCGCCAACACAGAATCCATCACGCGACTGATCGTTAATTGCAAAACATCAAGCAAACGCATACCGATTTTCTTTTGTTTATTGGATAATGTTGGTGCTCCTGCAAGCCTCCGCTCAGGATGCTCATATGAGTCTCTTACATTATAAAGCACTTTATTCCACATGGCCACTGCTATTAATATTCTGGATACGTCTTCAGCACTACGATCGTAATAAGATGAAAAATCTTTTTCAGCAACATCTGTTGTAGGCACATATGAAGCTCCGAGTGGCTCTCTAATACCCGCAACTTCCTTCCTCAGCGCATTTATATATTTTACTTTTTTGATAAGTTCCTGTTCATATTTATTCAAAATTTCAGCTTGCTCATCGACTGTCCACGAAGCGCCACTATTTTTGTCCCAAGTCTCTTTACTTGCATACAACTCAACTTCTACAAGCATCTGCGCTTGGTAAGCTTTAATTATTTTTTCAATTGTACCTTCAAGTATAGCTGGAGCATTATCCATATCCATCATGTCTTTTAAACTAAGCTTGTAAAGCGTACAAAATTCCCTATATGCCTCATCTATTTTCTCTTTATATTTCTTTCCTGTTTGCCGAGATATAGTTTGAACTGTGGGATAAAACAAGGAAGTTTCAAACATATCTGCCTTATGTTCTGTTGCTCCAATGAGTCTTTCC
>CAZCHZ010000117.1:0-5189 GCA_964498615.1 uncultured Legionellaceae bacterium
TGTAAAAATTTACCGGGCAAAGCCGCAAGTTGCATTAAAGGGCCAGCATTTGGCGCTGGGATCCCTAACATCACATAACTTTGTTTGGAGATAATGATGACACCAATGGCTGCTAACATGCCATGGATAACCGAAAGCGGCATCATTTCTGCAATCACCGCTTTTCTTGCAAGGGCAATGATAATTTGTAATATTGCTGCGACGACACCGACTGCCAACGTTCTTTCGTAGCCTAACTGAACATCGCCTGCGCCAAGTTCTAAAACGGCGCCTAAAACAATCACAATTAATCCTGCTGCAGGACCTTTAATCGATAATTTTGCGCCACCTAAACAGGAAGCCAACATACCTCCTACCATGGCAGTTAAAATGCCGGCAGTGGGTGGAAAATTGCTGGCAATTGCGATGCCTAAACATAGGGGGAGGGCGAGGAGAAATACATTAAATCCCGCCATGATATCTTGTGCCCAAGTGTTAATGTCTGTTTTTTGCAAGAAAATTCTCCCAAGCCAAGGTAAACCCTAGTATATCAATGAACTTGTCTATATTTCGATGAGTTGTTTAGCTAAATATTATAATATATATTTAAGATAGGAATCAAAATTTCCTGCCAGTAAAATCAAGGGGATAGGATATGAAAACTTTCTATAAAACCCGTGCAACTTCAGTAGGGGGGCGCACTGGGCATACTGAGGCGGAAGACGGCAGTCTGGCTTTTGATCTCGCTAAACCAGGGTCAGGTAAAAAAGGGACTAACCCCGAACAACTTTTTGCGCTTGCTTATGCAGCCTGTTTTGATAGCGCACTTGTGGTTGCGGCAGAAAGACTTAAAAAAAAGCTAGAGGCTACTAAAACTTCCGTAGAGGTAGGTGTTGGAGAAAACGGTAAAGGTGGATATGGCTTGGATGTTGATCTCTATGTTCAAATCAAGGGTTGGTCGGAAGCCGAGGCGCGTGCTTTGGTTGAAGCTACCCATCTTATTTGTCCTTATTCGAATGCAATAAGAGGTAATGTGGAAGTACGATCCCATGTCACTGTCATTTAATTTTTTAAAGATTATCCTCTTTTGGGGGCTTACCAAATTGATCAACAATATGATTAAAATCTTCTCTCAGTTGATCCATCTGTAGGGTTCTATCATTCAATTGTCGATCGAGTCTTGTTAAACGTTCATCCCGATCGCTTAAGACGCTTTGCAGGGCTGTGTATTTTTCCTTAAGCGCATTGAGCTCATGTTCTAGGGCCTTATTTTTTTTAAATAAGCGGCTTTGAATAGAAACGCGTTTTGAGGCAAAAGCAGTATCATCTACTTGATGGTAGGTTTTTAGAATGTCCTTGGCGCAGTCAAGGTCATTTATTGGGTTACGCATAGTCTCTCCACATAATTACTCAAATATACTAACTCAATCAATCTATCAAACTTCGAGGTTCAGTGAAGTTAAGCTTAGTACATAATCTTTAAATTTTGCAAAGCAGAATGAAAAATTATTTTAGTTGGATGACAGCCCTTGTATACGCTTCCAGAGCTTAGTAAATAAGCCGTTTTTTTCTAGCTTACTATCTAAAATTGCGAGTAATTCAACCTGTCCCATTTTTCGGGCCCAGTCGGCAGCGGTCATATTGTTGTGGTCAAGTAATTGTCGATCAATGCCCGGCACCTTCAAGAGGCGCGTGGCTATTTCTAGTGAACCGTTGCGTGCTGCCCAGTGCAGGGGGCTAAGTCCATCCATGTCTTGAATATTAATCATGAGCGGAGTGCATGTTCGAAGCAGGGCTTCACAGGCACCGTAATGATTAAAAGCCACTGCATAGTGCAAGGGCGTTTTGCCTTCATTGTCTATTGGTGTAGGGTCGATATCTTTTAGCGATAAGAGCATGGTAATAGCATCTGGATGACCATTACGCGCTGCCAAATGCAAAGCGGTGGTGAGTGTTTTATCGCTTTGATTAACTTTTAAGTTTTGGGCTTTCAATAAATAGGTCAGTACTTCTCGATGTCCATGCCAGGCTGCCCAGTGAAGCGGTGTCCAGCCATCGCTATTGACAATATTCACATCAATTCCTGGGGCTGCCACTAAACAAGCAACAATATCTGCAAAACCCATACGAGAAGCAATATGCAGGGCAGTCCAAGCATTATTGCCAGGGGCATTCACTTTGATGCCAGGTTGCTTCAAGAGTAACTGCACGATCTCGAGATGATTTTCTCTGACGGCAACATGAAGTAATGATAGGCCATCAGCATTGGGGAGATTAATATCTATTCCCCTTACCCCTAAATTGCGTTGTATGTAAAGAATATCCCCAGAAATAGCGGCAGTATGTAGGGCAGTCATGGTGTCTGTTGCTAAACGGACGGTATCATTTAAAGCCTCACCCTTTAAGCCTTCAGCCTCTAATTTTTTGGTGATGGCATCCTCAAAATGCGTATTGAGAATAACGTTTCGAATAGCGCTGGTGTGAACAACAGATTTTAATCTTTCACCTTCCTGAATAGATTTTGTGACCGTATAGGTATTTTGCAGAATACTGATGCGAGCGTCCAGAAGTGACATATTTTTAAGCGTAAAGGTTTTAATAAGATCTAAAACAGCAGCTTTGCCGCTTTCTGTTTGCATAGACATAGGGGCCAGGGTTTCTGGATGCAAAAGTAATTGTCTTATTCCTTGTATTTCCTCCTGTACTGTCGTAGAACAGAGGGAAGCATAAGTTTGTGGATCAGCCGTCATCAAAATCTGTAGGCCAGCTTTAATCCTCTCGGCATTGGGTGTACTGAGCTCTGTGAGAGATTGCGTAATATAAGCCTCGATGGCTTCCTGCTCTTTTTCATGTGCTAGCATATCTAACAGTGTAGGGGTCAGACGCCAACCTATACCAATATAGGGTATTTGTTAATAGGTTGGCGTCTGACCCCTACGTTTCAAACGGCTAATCGCTGCTTGATAACGTGCTTCATGCAAGTTACCACCCTTGGGCAAAGATTCTGCAGTTTTGCGATTTGCAGCCAGACGGGCTTCAGAAGGAGGATGACTTGCAAAAAGTCCTTTCAACCAATTTGCTCTTTTTTCCTTAGAAAGTCTGATAAAAGTTTCTTGTAGCGTAACAGCAGCTTTTGGATCGTAACCTGCCTTAGATAAAGTAACCATACCATAGGCATCTGCTTCAAATTCTGCTTCACGACCATAACGAGTTAGAATCATTTGGCCTGCAACACCAGACCCTAGCAAGATGGGTGTGTGACTTGCAGCTTGTTTTTTATCAGCACCTTTATTATTGAGTGCTAAATCAAGCGCTGCCAATGCACCGCCTAATAAAAGCCCGCGTTGCATGCCTTGTGCGCCATGTCTTGCACTGGCATGTACTATTTCATGACTTAATACGGCAGCAAGTTCAGCTTCGTTTTTCAGTTCTGTTAAGAGACCTTTGTGAATAGCAATTTTTCCACCGGGCAGACACCAGGCATTAGGGGTGTTATCGTTCACAATCACAAATTCATAAGGCAATCCTGGTCGGTGGCTGACTTTTGCTAAAGAATATCCCACATTTTGTACATAGCGTTCTAAAGCAGGATCTTCAGTATAACGTCCTCCTTGAGATTTTTGGCTTGCAAGATATTGTTGCTTTCCAATAGCAATTTCCTGTTTTTCTGAAATTAAATTGAATTCATTTTTTTGTGTCACAGGATTCACTGTGCAAGCACATAGATATGCGCATAGAAATAAAAGTGAAAAACAAATCATGGATTGCTTTATGAAATTAGTCATATATCTCGCAAACTCTGCCAAATTTCATTTATTCTCTCAAATAATTGAAAACTGGTCAAGCAATACAGTAATTTTACGGTAATTACCTTCATAATAAGAAAATGCTATTATTAAAGTATGAAGTTATATAGGGTTAACCTCAGGATTCAGCTAATATTAATTTTAGCCGGTGTTTTTTTATTTGGGGAATTTATCCCGGATCCTCTTAAAAGCTTCTTTTATACTATCAGCATTAGTTTTAGGTCTATTTTATTATTTGCTGTACCTTTTATTATTCTTATATTTTCCCTGGGTATTTTAATTGAAAATGAAGAAAAAGCTATTCAATTTATGAGTATGCTAGTACTTTTTGTTTGTTTATCTTATTTTTTTGCAATCATGCTTTCTTATGCTACCAATCTTGATATGGTGATGTACTTCGAGCATTGGTTTTCTTCGAAGCCGTCCATGGAAACGGTGGAGTTATTGCCTTTATGGCGTTTGGAATTAGAACCCGTGTTAACGAGTGAAGCTGCTTTGTTGGTTGGATTGCTTTTGGGTCTCTTTTTTTCTTTTTGGCGTCCTCCTCAAATAATCGCAGTGATTAAATACAGCAATAAAATGATGATGTATTTGATGGGCGTGCTTTTAATTAGACTATTGCCCTTATTTGTTTTTGGATTTATTTTAAAGCTTAATTGTCAAGGTATTTTAGGTAGCGTATTTGAAATGTATTTCCCTATCTTGGGAATGGTATTGATCATTAATATCATTTATATGTTATTGATCTTGGGTATACAAAGAAAATTCATTTTTTTGAGAATGCCTGAAATTTATGTCCATAAACTATTTTTTCAATTTTTTAAAGTGATGCCCCTTTTAAGTTTGGCAGTGATGCCCGCGTCTTTAGAAACTTTTGAAAAAAAGAAGAAAATGGCACTTCAACAGAATACAAATTTATTATTAAACATGCAGCGCTATCCTACAAACAAGCATATGCTGCGGGATTGTTTTTGCTTACCCATCATCATGATAATCATGATATTCGTCTTTGATATCGCTATGCCAGGATTTGCGCAGTATATGAACTTTACCCAATTTTATATGATAACCCGCTTTATTATGCCTACAGTGCCCAGCGCCAGTTTGTTTGTATTTCTTCCAGGATTTGAAAATTATTTAGGTTTTACGCCTGAAATGGCAGCTTTCATTATGGCTTTTTATATTCTTTTAGATCCTGTGATTACCATTGAAAACATATTAGGCCGCAATGGTCCAATCATGTTTTTTACTAAGCGTTTTTCAGGTCCCAAAATAAAAAGCAAGTTTTTTAACTTCTAAAATAATGAAAATGAATTTATAGATATTATTGATTTTAATTACTATTTATTTTTTTTTTGGTCAGATCCTATTGTTTATGTATTTCTGTGGTAGTCTCAATGAGTA
>CAZCHZ010000118.1:0-5144 GCA_964498615.1 uncultured Legionellaceae bacterium
AAAGCTGCGCTTAAGTCAATAAATGCATGGGTATAAACCTAATGATATAGACACTAACCATAGTGGTTATGTGGCCATCATAGGACGGCACAATGTTGGAAAGTCTACACTTCTCAATTGCCTTCTCGGTGAAAAACTAAGTATCACCTCGAGCAAGCCTCAAACAACACGTCATCAAATTTTAGGGATAAAAACACTGGGGGATATTCAATTTCTTTATGTAGATACCCCGGGCTTGCATCAAGAAGAACATCGTAAAATGAATAAATATATGAATAAAACAGCACGTAATGCTCTAAAAGACGTGGATGTGATTATTTTTGTGGTTGATGGCTTGAAATGGAACGCTGACGATGAATGGATATTAAAATTACTATCTTATTCAAATGCGCCTTGCATTTTGGCAGTGAATAAATCAGATACCATCAAAAATAAAGCAGAACTACTGCCTCATCTTGAAGCATTAGCTAAAAAACATAATTTTGCAGCCATCATCCCTATTTCAGCAACATTGGCGGAAAACGTCGATGTTCTTGAAAAAAAGGTGGCAGAATTATTACCGCTGGGTCCCCATTACTATCCCAGCGAACAAATTACCGATAGACCCATTAAATTTCGCATTGCAGAAATCATTAGAGAAAAATTAACGCGCAATTTAGGCGAAGAGCTGCCCTATAGTTTAAGCGTCGAAATAGAATCCTTAGAAGATACAGAAGAACTCTGCACGATTCATGCCCTGATTTGGGTAGAGCGCGAAAGCCAAAAACCTATCGTAATTGGTGCCAAAGGTGCACGCTTAAAAAAAATCGGTATAGCCTCCAGACTAGATATTGAAGCCTTGCTACAAAAAAAAGTACACCTAAAACTTTGGGTAAAAGTCAAAGACAGCTGGGCGGATGATGAGCGCGCTTTGCATATCTTGGGCTATTTAGACGAGTAATAAAGACGAACGAAATTAAGGGCGGGGACAGGGCCCCGCCCTTTTAGGTAAAACCTTTATTGGCAGTAGGTTGGCGTCAGACCCCTCAAAATATGGTATGTTCTAGACATGCTGCGAATTGAACTTCATTCGGCCTATGTGCTGCATAGCCGGCCCTATCAAGAAACCAGCCTCTTAGTTGAGCTTTTTACGCAAGGCCATGGCAGGCTTGCGGTGGTGGCTAAAGGAGCCAGGCGCCCTAAAAGCCCCACCAGAGGCATTTTACAGCCCTTTGTGCCCCTTTTGGTGTCATGTATGGGTAGAGGGGAGCTATTAACCTTGAAGGGGGCGGATTTGGCAGGAGGTCATAGACAGCTTTTTGGCAGGCGGATGATTAGCGCTTTTTATCTCAATGAATTATTAATGCGTTTATTGCATCGCTTTGATCCTTACCAATCCCTTTTTAATTTTTATCATGATACTTTGAGTGCGCTTGAAACAGCGGTAGATGAGCAAATATGTTTACGAATATTTGAAAAAAACTTATTGAAAGCGCTGGGTTATGATTTGCAATTAACAACGGATGTAGACAATGGTAAACCTATCGATAAAGATAATTATTATGCCTTTGATCCACAACATGGACCCACAGAAGTACCGCCCCCTAAACGACAACAAGGTGTCTTAAAATCTCCAGATATTTTTAAAGGAAGAAGTTTATTAGCGCTTGCAGAAACGCAATGGGAGGATGAAGCAAGCAAGTTAGATGCCAAGCGTATTATGCGAAAAGCTTTAAGCTTGTATTTAGGAGATAAACCTTTAGAAAGCAGACGTCTATTGTAATAGATTTATTTTATAAGTAAAATAGCGCATAGGCGTAATTTAAGGGGTATATAATCATGCAAGAAATTTCAGAATTATTTTCAGCTTTAGAAAAAGCAAAGTCAGATAAATCTCAAAGAGAAAAACTCGCAGACCAGCTACAGAAAGCATTAGAAAAAATTGAAAAGTCTGATAGCTTAACAGGTAAAGAATTTACAGACTTAGTACTTAAAATAAGAAATTTTGCTGTGCTAGAAGATGTGCCAGCATTATGGTCCCATTTTAAATTGACGGCTGCTCATCGTGCTGCTGCAGGTGGAGATCTCGATTATTTTAAAACGCTTGATGCGAAACCCATGCAAGCGGACAAATGGAGTTTAATTCCTTTATATGATGCAATCAAACATGATAGAGAAACAATTTGTGATTACTATCGTGAAACACTTAAGATCCGTGCTGATAGCGGCTATGTATCCTCTTTGGGTCAAGAAGAAGATGAAAAAGAAATGGGTGAAATGAAAACAACCTTATTACACATGCTTGCATGTTTTGGAGATATAGAGGTGCTCCGAAAAATCAAGATCGATAAGGCAATCGATCTCATGTGTACAGCTGATGCGCATGGTGATGGAACTTGGCCAATTCATGTAGCGATCGATAATGGGCAAATAGAAGTCCTTCCTTTGCTTTTTCATTGGAAAATGATGATAATAGCTGATAAAAATGGAGATTTTCTTGTTCATTATATTTCAGCGTGTTCAGATGATCCAGAAGCAGAAAGCATCTTGAATAAGCTTGTCGCACTTAAAGCCATACCAAATGTAGATCAGCTCTCTTGCAGAGGTACAACAGCGCTTTACGACACTTTCTTTATTGAACGAGGAGAACACCCTTATTCTAGGGTTGTGTTAAAGAAAAGAATTGCTTTTGCAGAGAAATTATTGGCATTGGGTGCTGCTGTCAACCAAAAAGCTTCTTTTGGGAAGAAGTTGATACCATTCTCCACAGGGCCTGTACAGGTGATAGTAACAAAAGGTTCTGTTGATGATGATGGAAAGATAATTGTTGAATCCTCTGAAATTGCTACAAGATCTGATTGTCATGGTCGGCAAATGTATCCATCCGCAGTGCCAACAGTGCCAGCTTCCTCGAAACCCGCGGATGAAACTTTATTGCATTATTGTATTGAACGTTTGCCTCATCCACCTGAGAATGCTACGACTGAAGATAGAGCTAAATGTAAAGAAGAGATTACTTATTATTTAGCTATTTTGCGTTTTCTCCTATCTAAGGGGTCGGATTTAAAGGTTAAAAATGCACAAGGGCTTACACTTTTGCAGCTTGCGCAATTTTCAAAGCAAAAGGGAGCTGAACATCTTATTAAGAGCGAGGCAGATAGACTGAATATAACACTAGAAGAGCTTTCTGCGGATCAATACCCTGTAGAAAATGATATAACAGTCCATGAAGGCAATCCCATCGTGACTGCCTTCATGCAAAGGTTGGATGCAGCAAGCAAGGCTGAGTCTTCGAAGGATAAAACGCAGATTAGTAAACCAAAATAAGGAAGCTGTTATTCCCGCGAAAACGGGAATTAGTCTTTATAGTAGTATATTCTGATGCTATTTTATCACACAATCTTTAACACCTCAAGAAATTAATTACATCGAGTCTTATGCCCCTCGGTGTTTAACAGTTGTAAATACAGGTTCTGATGAATAGAAAGTTTGATTTCGGAGCTGAATTTTGGCATGCTGCCTGAATGAACATCTTCGGCATCGGTACAGATATTGTTTCAATTGCACGTATTCGGCGGATTTGGGATCGCTATGGGCAGACTTTTGCAGGCCGTATTCTTAGCCCGCATGAGTTGGCCGACTTGTCCAGTGTTTCTAATCCCGTGGCTTTTTTAGCCAAGCGCTATGCAGCAAAAGAAGCCTTGGCCAAGGCCTTAGGGACAGGCTTTGGACCCCAAGGGGTCATGCTAAAAGAAATTGGGATCCATAATGATGATTTAGGTAGACCCCATTTACATTTTACAGGTAGGACAGCCATGGAGCTTTCGAAACGGGCAATTAATGAAAGTCATGTGACCCTTTCTGATGAAAGGGATTATGCGATTGGTTTTGTGATATTAATAAGAAACATGTAAAAAAAATGCTTTGATAATGAATGTCTTCTTCGCAGCGCTCGCATTTGTTCTTTTCCATAGAATTAGGGGGAGCTTCACTAATATTAGTAGGAAGAAATTGTGCATACGCACATTTTTGATGATTTTAGTGTACCTCTTCGGTATTAGTGATTGGAATTGACCGATGCATAAGCCTTATAGTAGTATATATAGATAACTAATAATTGAAATTATTAAAGATAAATGGAGAGAGACTATGATCACTCAATCTGAGTTAGATATTATTTTAGCACAACTTCAAGACAATGCTGCTGGTCCGGAAAAATTAGCATGGTTTGAAAAAACATTTACGGTTGAACACTTTGCTGCCGTATGTAAAGCGCTTTCAAGGAATACCAGGCTTTTAGAACTTGAATGCCATAAGTGTAATATAGGAAAAGAGGGTGCTGAAAATCTCGGTGCTGCATTAAAAATAAATAACAGTCTTCGGATTTTATTCCTTAGTAACAACAATATTGGTGATGAAGGAGCTAAAAAGCTGGGTGAGGGATTGAAGAAAAATTACATTCTCCAGACTTTGTTTCTTGCTGGCAACAATATTGGTGATGAGGGAGCTAAAGGGCTGGGTGAGTGCTTGAAGGAGAATCGCGGTCTTGAGACTTTATACCTTCAGCGCAACCAGATTAAAGATGCTGGTGCGCGAGATTTAGGTGAGGGCTTGAAGGAGAATCGCAGTCTTCTGACCTTGATACTTGATAGCAACAATATTGGTAATGAAGGAGCTGAAGGGCTGGGTGAGGGCTTGAAGGAGAATCGCAGTCTTCAGTCTTTGCATCTTGATAACAACGATATTGATTCTACTGGTGCGCGAGGGTTGGGTGAGGGCTTGAAGAGGAATCGCGGTCTTAAGGCTTTGCATCTTAATAACAACAACATTGGTCCTGCTGGTGCGCGAGATTTGGGTGAGGGATTGAAGAAAAATTACAATCTCCAGACTTTGGATCTTAGTTACAATAGAATTAATAATGCTGGTGCGCGAGAGTTGAATAAATGCTTGTATGGGAATCGCAGTCTTCAAACCTTGAATCTTGCGGTCAACGATATTGTTTCTGCTCTGCTAGATGATATCAAAAGAACGCTTGCGTACAATACTCCTGCATTTAAAAAAGCAGAATGTGCAACATTTTTGTTAGGATTTCATCCAGAATATGGAAAAAAGTCAGAGCTCAGCACGGTATTTGCGGCAAATTTCTTATATGATCGTAATCTAAT
>CAZCHZ010000119.1:0-5130 GCA_964498615.1 uncultured Legionellaceae bacterium
CGCTGAACGTACTGCCGCTATTCATCGTGAAGCTCCCGGCGAACGACGCCGTCCTTACTCCTGAGAGCCTAATCCCTACTTAGGGACGAGTTTTTATTCTATATTCTCGTCCCTAACTCGTCAACATTGGCGAGTTAGGGACAAGTTTTTAATGCGGAAATCTGTCCCTAACTCAGATGTTTGAGTTGGAAAACTTATATCCGGGTGCTTATTAACATTCAGCGCACCGGCACCTGAACTGGTTTATGGAATTTACGGTTATATTTCTCGGCCAACAGAACAGCGCTTTCTCGCAATTTTGGACTCATTCTATCAATTAAAGTGACAATGGAATCTGGAGTATCGTCAAATACATCGCAGAGTGCAATTTCTAACCAGCCATAGGCTCTGGGGTCGCTTTGGGGAACACCCCAACCATTCATGTACATCAGACCCAATTGATATTGGGCTTGTCTGGCACCTTTATAGGCAGCCTTTCTTATCCACGCGGCAGCTTGTATATCATCTTCTGGCACACCCTGACCATTTAGCCACATTTGTCCTACCATATTCAAAGCATAAGTATGACCCTTTAGCGCAGCTTTTTTGTACCATTCATAGGCCGAAGCATAATCTTGCGGGAAACCTATGCCACTGTAAAACATATCCGCCAACTCTATTTGAGCCAGAGGTAAACCACAATTGGCCGCCAAAAAATACCAGCGCGTGGCTTCTCTTAAATTGCGTTTAAATCCAAAGCCTGTGGCATAACGACGTCCCACTTTGAATTCCGCCAACAAAAATCCGGCTTCTTTTTTTGCAATATTATAATATTTCACACTTGTCGGAAGACAACGACTCACACCCCAACCTTCTGCATACATGGCACTTAACATCAGCGCTGCATAAGGTTCGTTATTATGCTCAACCGCTTTTTCATAATGGATAACCGCATTTTCAAGATAACGAGGCAGGCCCTTACCGGAAAGATATAAATCACCGAGTTCTACATGCGCAAGTCCAACACCATCTTCGCTGGCCAATTGATACCATTTTGCCGCAGTTTTATAACATTTGGGTACCCCTATGCCATCGCGATACAAATGCCCAACATATAATCTCGCTTCAGGCATGCCGCCCTGGGCTGCAATAATAAACCATCTCGCTGCAATTTGCGGATCTTTCCTGACACCGTGACCAAAGGTATACATCGCGCCTAATTGATAAGCTGCATAGGCAGATCCACTGGTCGCTGCACAATAATAATATTCAGCAGCCTTGGGTAAATCTCGATGACCCCCTATTTTACCTTCATAGATGAGATCGCCCAGTGTGGCATAGGCATCCATATTGCCCATCTCTGCTTGTTTATTGAGGAGATCTAAACCTTGATTAAAATCACGACGACCACGATGATGCGTCAAAAGCCATGCAAGTTGATATTCCCCTTCATTTGATCCATTTTCACGTGCCTTTTCATACCAATACCAAGCTTTCTTATAATTAGGTTTCATTCCGTGCCAACCCTTGTACATTTCACCTAAGGCCAACATGGCAGTGATATCCCCTTGATCTGCCGCTGCTTGATACCAGCACATTGCATTTTTGACATCTCTTGGCACCCCTATCCCGTCTCGATATAAATGTCCAAGTTGCACTTGGGCAACCGTGATGCAATGCTCTGCTGCAACACAAAACCATTTAGCGGCCCGGGCGGGATCCTTGCAGACGCGCTGACCCGTTAAATAAATTTGTCCCAAACATACTGCCGCATAATAATTGCCACACTTCACTTGACTACATAGATCGTTTAACTCTTGAGCAGTGATAGCATCGGCACAACGCCCTAATTCGGGGCTATCGCAGCAGGGTTTTTTAGGCAGCGGGGGACAAGAAGAAGGACTGATGGCAGCAGGTGACTTGCAAGTGGGATCTTTATATAACTTTTCTGGTTGCAAAGGTAAGCTGCATGCAGATAGGAAAATCATCCCTAGGATAACAGCTAAAAATTGCCATGCTTGTTTTACTTTCATCTTCAAAGTATGACATTGAAAATGCACTCTGACTAGCTATAGGCATTTATTCTATAGGCAGATTATTATTTGATTAGATAACTATTCTTAAGTACTGCTTTTGCTCATGCCATGACGACGGAATGTTTTGGTCGCACGATGTGGCAGTTCTTTGTATCCATCTTCAGGCCACAATTGATAAGGCGCAAGCCCAATACGATGAAAAATATCCCTGTAATGCGCTAATATTTCAGGCCCTGCATAGGCTTGATTTTTGGTATGCAAATGCGCTTTTTCAGTTTTCGCTTTGTTCTCTTCGTTGCTAACAAAGCCCAGTTTTCCCTTAAAAGATAACTGCTTTCGACTACCTTCACGATTAGAAATTTTTCCACCTACCATAACAAAAATCGCTTCAAGTGTATTTTCAGCGATTTGTAATTTTTTAAGGCTTTTTTCATAAAACAACGCAACCAAAGTTTCCCGATGTTTTTCTAAGTTTTTGATCATTTTTGGGGATATTGTAGATTGCGCATCAAGACTAACGGTTTCGCTTTTCATTTTAGATTCTGCTTCTTTTACTTTTGCTGCTGTCTTCCTACGTTGATGCTTTACATGTTGTTTTTTAGCAAAATGAAGACTGGGTTTAGCCGCCTTATCTGTACCAAGATCTGATTCTGCTGTCGTTGGGGTTGTAGAAAAAGATTGCTGAACAGCGTCTGCTTTCGCTTTCAAATCGTCACTAGAGACGAAGGGCATGGCTGGAATCACCGCTGCGGGTTGGGGCTCGGCTTGCACAGCTGCTGCGGGTTGAGCCACTGTTGCAGCTGATTCTGGCACTGTTTCTTTTGTTGTTGCTGGTACTGGAACAGAACTTGCGGGCGATGTTACAACAACTCGTCTAGCTGCTAAAAATACTTTGTATGCATTTTTTGCATCTTCAAGCTCACAATATAATGCGTAAAATGCTTCTCTGTTAATGGCTGCAACCGGTCTTTCTGCAGCCATCGCAAATAATATACGTGTAAAATGATAATTCCCCAACTCTTTTACTTTTTGTTTTCTTACATCAACATCACCTAATCCCAATCGCGCAAATTTTCCTAATTCCTTATCAATATAACCTGCGTATTCATTTATACCAGTCATTCCATGTTGCAGGACATAACCTGATTGACCTGATGTTGGATTATAAGACAACAGATTATATTGCTCAAAATGTTTTGCAAAAGCGCTCACATAGGGTTTAATCAAGTCATAAATTTCTTGTAAAGGCTCCGTTAATTTTTTTTGCGCATAGGGATTTAGCAGATATGACAGATTTGGCTTCTTAAAACTTTCTTGAAGCGTAAATAATGAAAACCGATGCTCTTCATACAAATCATCTAATATTTTTTGTTGATTAGCTTCGTTCTGAAAACGCGTAATGTAGCGTTCCATAAATAATTTGTCTTTTAAGGCACTCTCCTGTATAGCCTTTTTCATACCAGGATGGGTAGTTGCAATACCAAAATTCTGAAGACCGAAATCTATGACGGCGTCAGTTTCTGCGTCTGCACTTTCATAAAATTCTAGCAAAGTACAATTATAATGATAATTGGCTTCTAACAAGGAGATTACTTGAGCCAACAAATCCTGAGGAAGCCTGGAAGGACGATTCGCGAAAGTATCTTGTTGTGTCATTATTGCTGCCATGGTATCAATTCCTATTTTAAATATTATTAAGAATCTTATCTTCCCTGAAAAAAGTCTTTTTGTCAATTCGTGTAGATCATCCTATTGTGTCTACATGTCGACATACCACGTTGAAAAGTAGCGCATTCAGGCTTGTATCCCATACTATTCTCAGGAGATACTGTTTTGATGGAACATTTTAAATATCATCAGGGACACTTATATGCTGAAGACGTCGATCTTCGGACCATTGCCAAGCGCTATGGCAGCCCATGTTATGTGTATTCCAGAGCCGCTTTAGAAGCACAATATCGAGGTTTTACCAAAGCATTAAGCCGCCATTTGTCTCCTGATGCCTATCAATTAAACTATGCCGTGAAGGCTAATAGCAATCTTGCGATATTGAATGTCTTTGCCAGGCTGGGCGCGGGTTTTGATATCGTGTCAAAAGGGGAACTCGCCCGTGTTTTAAAAGCCGGCGGGAATCTCAAACAAATCGTATTTTCAGGTGTGGGCAAAACTGCGCTCGAGTTAAACCAAGCCCTGGAACTTGGCCTTGGCTGCATTAATGTTGAATCTCGTGCAGAACTCTTGCGATTAAATACTCTAGCGGAAAAACTGAATAAATCGATAACCATTGCCTTACGTATTAATCCAGATGTAAATGCAAATAGCCATCCCTATATTTCTACGGGAAGAAAAGAAAATAAATTTGGGATCCCGCTTAACGAGGCCAAGGAACTCTATCTAGAAGCACAACATTTTCCTCTACTTAAAACCCAAGGCCTTGCCTTTCATATTGGCTCTCAAATTACCAGTCTTGCGCCCTTTGTTGAAGCGCTAGATAAAGCATTAGTGTTCATCGATGAATTAAAAGCACAGAACATTCATATTAAAGATCTAAATGTCGGTGGAGGATTAGGTGTCACTTATCTGAATGAAACACCGCCTGATATTGAATCTTATGTTGCCGCAATTTGCGATCGTGTTAAAAATAGAGATCTTACATTACATTTGGAACCTGGACGTGCATTGGTTGCTGAAAGTGGGCTTTTGTTGACGAAGGTAGAATATATCAAGCCCGGGTTTGTTATTGTTGATGCAGGCATGAATGATTTACTCCGTCCCGCACTTTATGATGCCTGGCATAACATTATCCCTGTTTCACCTCATACAGAAACAAAAAAAGCACTCTATGACATTGTCGGCCCTGTCTGCGAAACCGGAGATTTCCTAGGAAAAGATCGGGAACTTGCTTTAAAAGAAAACGACCTTCTGGCCATTATGACAACGGGCGCTTATGGATTTAGCATGAGTTCACAATATAATTCTCGCCCCCGAGCTGCAGAAATAATGGTGGATAAAAATAAAATGTATTTGATTCGCGCATCTGAACAGGAATCTGATTTGTTTAGCACTGAAAATATTCTTCCATCATAGCATAAAAAATAAAATTTTTAAGAGGCTT
>CAZCHZ010000120.1:0-5080 GCA_964498615.1 uncultured Legionellaceae bacterium
TGTGGGTAGAATAGATAAAGGAGGAGTGCGTGAAGAAGGAAGTTATTTGCTAAAAAAGAATAATGAACGTTTTATGGAACGTTACGCACCACATGCAAAAGATTTAGCATCAAGAGATGTGGTGTCGCGTGCATTGTCGATTGAAATTCGAGAAGGGCGTGGTTGTGGTCCTGCAGGAGATCATGTGCTTTTAAAATTAGATCATTTAGGCGAAGACATTATTAAATCGCATTTGCCCGGGATAAGAGAGTTAGCCATGACTTTTGCACATGTTGATCCGATTAAAGATCCGATACCCGTTGTCACAACTTGTCATTATATGATGGGGGGGATCCCCACCAATAAACATGGACAGGTTTTAACCCATATAGAAGGTAAAGATGTGGTAGTACCGGGTTTATATGCAGCGGGAGAATGTGCCTGTGTTTCAGTACATGGTGCAAATCGCTTGGGGGGCAATTCTCTTTTAGATTTGGTCGTATTTGGACGTGCGGCAGGAAATCATATTTATGAACATCTAACCTCGGGAGATTTGCAAACAGATCTTGTCAAGGATGTCGATTTAGATAAAGCCTTTTCAAGATTACAACGCTGGGATACGCATAAGAATGGCGAAAAAGTATCTGATATTCGCTTGGCTTTGCAAAAAATTATGCAATCAGATTTCGGTGTGTTTAGACTTGGGACAGTGATGACTGCGGGTATTGAAAAATTAAAAGCTTTGCGTGAACGTTTAAAATTCGCTTCGCTTTTTGATACCAGCAAGATATTTAATACGGCAAGAGTAGAAGCCTTAGAGTTAGATAATTTAATGGAGGTTGCCTTAGCCACTGCATTTTCTGCAAACAAACGAGAAGAAAGTCGTGGTGCGCATGCCAGAGAAGATTTTCCAAAACGTAATGATAAAGAATGGTTGAAACATCTTTTGTATTTCGCAAATCAGACCATAGAATATAGACCAGTCAATATGCATCCAGTAACAGTGCCCGCCATGGCAGCGACAGAGAGGACTTACTAATGGATTTTTCAATTTATCGTTATAATCCCGAACACGATAAGAAACCCTATATGCAGGCCTACAGTCTCGATCTTGAAAAGCATCCTGCCGTAATGTTGTTAGATGCGTTGAAGTTGTTGAAAGCGGAGGATGAAACGCTTTCCTTTAGACGGTCTTGCAGTGAAGGGGTCTGTGGTTCAGATGCTATGAATATTAATGGGCGAAATGGTTTGGCCTGCGTTTTACCCTTGCATACTTTGAAAACACCGATTGTCTTAAAGCCGTTGCCTGGTATGCCTGTCATTCGCGATCTGATAGTTGATTTGACAAACTTTTATAAACAATATGAAAAAATTAAGCCCTATTTGCAAAATAGTCAGCCCAAAGCGGGGGCGGAACGCTTACAATCGCCGGAAGAAAGAGCAAAGTTGGATGGCCTTTATGAATGTATTTTATGCGGCTGTTGTTCGAGCGCCTGTCCTTCCTATTGGTGGAACCCAGATAAATTTCTGGGACCTGCAGCCTCACTCCAGGCTGCGCGGTTTATCAAAGATAGTCGAGATGATGCAACCGAAGAGCGATTGATGCAATTAACGGATGCCAATAGTGTGCTACGTTGCCGTACGATTATGAATTGCGCCGATGTCTGCCCTAAAAACTTAAATCCTAGCAAGGCGATAGCAGATATTCGTAGTGAATTGATATAATGGGAAAGATATGATGGGATAATCGAATGATACAGCCCTCATCGATGCAAGCATGGGAGAAAAACTCATTTTTAGATGCAGGTAATGCAAGCTATCTGGAATATCTTTATCAAATGTATTTAACCGATCCTAGCGCGATTTCTCCTGCCTGGCGGGAATATTTTGCAAGCACGCTACAGCCGCAAATGGATACGGTACATTCGCAAAAGCAAATAGCGATTGATGCTTTGATTGAATCTTATCGATTACTGGGCCATTTACATGCGGATCTCGATCCCTTAAAAATGCAGATAGAACCCCTGGTACCAGAGCTCATGCTGAGTTATTACCATATCACGAAAAGTGACTTGAATGACATTTTCGACAGCAACACGCTTTTTGGTCAAAAAACAAGATCTTTAAAACAAATACTTGAAGATTTGCAAAAAATTTATTGTAAAACCATCGCCTCAGAATATATGCATATTTCAGATTCCCCAGAGCGTGTGTGGGTACAATTGGGGGTGGAGCGTTTGTTTGGCGATATTCGTCTTTCTAAAGAAGAAAAAATCAATATTATGGAACGCTTGATTGCAGCAGAGGGTCTTGAAAAATATTTGGGTGCAAAATATCCTGGTGCCAAACGATTTTCTATAGAAGGTTGTGACAGCTTAATTATTGCCTTAGATGCGCTTATCTTTGACGCAGGCAAGCAAGGCATAGAAGAGGTTGTGATGGGCATGGCCCACCGAGGACGATTGAATGTCTTGGTGAATATCTTAGGAAAACGACCAAGGCAACTGTTCAATGAATTTGAAGGCAAGCATGATGAAAAATTAGAATCAGGGGATGTAAAATATCATCAAGGATTTTCTTGCAATATTGCAACATCAGGAGAAAATTTACATTTAACCTTAGCGTTTAATCCTTCGCATCTTGAGATGGTGGCGCCTGTTGTTTGTGGTTCTGTACGCGCCCGTCAGGAATTACGTCAAGATCATACCGCAAGCAAAGTACTTTCTGTTGCTATGCATGGAGATGCCGCATTTTCAGGACAAGGTGTGATTATGGAAACCTTGAATATGTCGCAAACCCATGGCTTTTCTGTGGGAGGAACGGTACATATTATTATCAATAATCAAATCGGGTTTACCACAAGCGACCCGCGAGAAGCACGGTCGACTTTGTATTGTTCCGATATTGGCAAGATGATGGGCATTCCCATTTTTCATGTGAATGCCGATGATCCAGAAGCAGTACACGTGGTGTCGAAATTTGCATTAGCCTATAAAACAAAATTTAAAAAAGATGTTATCATCGATTTGGTAGGCTATCGTCGACATGGACATAATGAAGCAGATGAACCATCAGCCACGCAACCTTTAATGTATCAAATGATCCGAAAATTACCGACAGTCTGTACTATTTATGGTGATAAATTGAAAGCAGAAGGCACCTTGACAGCAGAAAAATTGCGTACATATGCAGACACTTATCGTGGGATCTTAGATAAACAAGAAACTTCCGTGTTGATGAATCTTGTGGATAATGTCGCATCACCCTTTGCGAGTAACTGGGAACCTTATTTTACTAAGGATTGGCGCATTGCTGCCAAAACTGCCGTAGACGAAACCTTGTTCAAAACCCTAGGGGAAAAAATGCATATCTTACCCCAGGGCTTTGTATTGCAAACGCAAGTGCAAAAAATTATAGATGCAAGAGCTAAAATGACAGCGGGTGAATTACCAATAGACTGGGGATGTGCTGAAATGATGGCCTATGCCTGCCTGGTACAAGAGGGCTATCATATCAGAATGTCTGGTCAAGATTGTCAACGGGGCACTTTTTTTCACAGACAAGCAGTGTTACATAATCAGGTAGATGGCGCCGAATACACGCCCCTGCAACATTTGGGAGAAGTAAAGGGAAAGTTTAACATTTACAATTCCCTACTTTCTGAAGAAGCGGTCTTAGGATTTGAATATGGATATTCTAGTAAGCTGCCGAATTCACTTGTGATTTGGGAAGCACAATTTGGGGATTTTGCAAATAATGCACAGGGTGTGATTGATCAATTTATAAGTTCTGCAGAACAAAAATGGGGAAGATTAAGTGGCTTAACCTTATTTTTGCCTCAGGGCTATGAAGGTCAGGGTCCGGAACATTCTTCTGCCCGTTTAGAAAGATATTTACAATTATGCGCGGAACATAATATGCAAGTCTGTATGCCAAGTTCTCCTTCGCAAATGTTTCATATGTTAAGACGTCAAATGCTACGTCCTATGCGCAAACCTTTAATTGTGATTACGCCAAAAAGTTTATTAAGACATAAGCTTGCGGTCTCTTCTTTGTCAGATTTTAGTCAGGGTAAATTTTTTGCGGTGTTAGATGAAATAGACAATATTGCAGCTGACACTGTAAAACGTGTTATCCTATGTGGGGGTAAAATCTATTATGAGTTATTGGAGGCCAGGCGTGCTAAAAATATTCAGGGCATTGTGATCATTCGTATCGAGCAGCTTTATCCTTATCCAGACTTAGAAGCTGCTGAAATATTAGCCCGTTATAAGGCTGCTAAAGATGTGGTATGGTGTCAGGAAGAACCTCAGAATCAGGGAGCATGGTATAGCATTATGCATCATTTACAGTCCTCCTTAGCTCAATCGCAAACATTAAAGTATGTGGGACGAAAAGCAGCTGCGGCGCCCGCAGTAGGGTATGGCCATTTACATCAAGTGCAGCAGGAGACCTTAATTCAAGAGGCACTCACTTGAGGATAATCGAAGATAGGGAAAATCTATGAGCATTGAAATTAAAGTGCCGGTATTACCAGAATCTATAGCAGATGCCCTGGTATCCACTTGGTATAAAAAACCGGGGGAAGCGGTTAAAAGAGATGAACATCTTGTGGATATTGAAACAGATAAAGTGGTCTTAGAAGTGGTTGCACCCGCCGATGGAAGTTTAGAAGCCATTTTAAAACCCACAGGCAGCACGGTGCATGCGCAAGAAGTGATTGCTATGTTTAAAGAAGGCGCAAGCGAAAGTGCATCTAAAGCGCCTGCATCTGGTTCTGGCTCCGCGCCTAAGCCTGAAGCGCCTTCCGTTTCAGGCCCCAAAGTTCCGCCCGCGGCAACACCTTCTGCAAGACAATTGATGAATGAAAAAAATATCGATCAGAAGCAAGTTGCGCCAGGAGAAAATGGGCGTATTAAAAAAGAAGATGTACTCAAAAGTGTTGCGGAAACAAAAAAACAGCAAAAAGCAGTTGCTTTCGAAGCGCCAAAAACGAGTGCAATGCCCGCACCAACGACAAAAACCACAGAATCTGGAAAACGTCAGAATAGACATGCGCCCATGATACGCCACCATCAACACATCGCATAGAGTATTATAA
>CAZCHZ010000121.1:0-5059 GCA_964498615.1 uncultured Legionellaceae bacterium
CTAAATATTTTTCAATGCCTTCTAAGGTGGATGGCATCACCACGCGCAATTCCGTTGCTCGAAATTGCAAGCCATATTGCTTATCGTTTATCCAAGTCCCTAAGCATTCGACATATTCTCCTGGGGTTACTGACATGGCAGTGCCAACCACTGTCATCAAATCTCGTTTGTTGCGCACCTTGACTTGCAGCACACAAAAGCCCGATTCTTCGCTATGAAAAGTGACACGTTCGATAGAACCGTTTAAGCGTTGCGTGTCGTTAAGTGTTTGGTTATTCACGGCTACAATATCGCCTTTGCATCAGACGTACATGTTCTAATTCTGTTTCAAGCGTTTGTCGGCGTTTAAATTTTGCCCCAGCCCTTAATTGACTTTCCAGAAAAGCATATTTTTCATCCAGACGTTGACACCGTAAATCCCGACGGGCTGCTTTTTCTTCTTCTCGCATGAGTCGTTTTGCTGCTTGATTTTGAAGACGCACTTGCTTATTTTCTAAAGTCTGCTGTTTTTTACCCGCTTTTTTAAGTTGCTGTATTTGTTCTTTTACCACTTTTGGCGAAGCATTATCACTTTGCAAAGACAACACTGATACGGATATTGCCGTTTTCTGACAAGGTGAATCCTGATAAGTAATTTTACCTGCTTCATCTACACAACGATGAAGTTCCGTACCAAACGCCAATCCAAATATCAACAAGAAAGATAAAATCAAGAAAAAATGACGCATTAAATTTGCCAATCTATAGCCGTTTTGCCAACACTTTGTAAGTAGGCATTGGTTTTGGAAAAATGTCGACAGCCCATGAACCCTGACTGCGCTGAAAAGGGAGAAGGATGGCTTGTTTTTAAAACACAATGCTTGGCGGTATCTATAAACTGTCCCTTCCTTTGTGCATAAGCACCCCAGAGCAAAAAGACAAGCCCCTGACATTCCGCATTCAAAATACCAATCACGCGATCTGTAAATTGTTCCCAACCCTTAGCCTGATGTGAAGCAGGTTTTCCTTGTTCCACTGTTAATACACTGTTTAATAAAAAAACACCTTGATCGGCCCATTTTATCAAGCAACCATGCGAAGGGATGGCTAATCCCAAATCCGTTTTGAGTTCTTTAAAAATATTCACTAAAGACGGTGGCGCTACAATACCCTTAGGCACAGAAAAACACAAGCCCTGGGCTTGACCGGGCCCATGATAAGGATCTTGTCCTAAGATCACAACCTTCACTTTATTAAAAGGCGTATGCGAAAATGCATTAAATACTTCCACACTTTTGGGATAAATAATTTTTTTCTTCTCTTTTTCAGCACGCAAAAAACTCCGTAAGTTTTGCATATACGGTTTATCAAATTCAACACCTAGAAATTTCTGCCAACTTTCTTCTAGCATAGCCGCTTCGATGTATTCATTCACGGTGGTATAGTAGCACAATGCAAATAGAAGTCCCACCGAAAAACGAGGCAGAATTGCTGAAACGTAGCCAAGCACTGGCATCATTAACGTTGGGCGAACTGGCCAAGACCTATCATCAGTGTATGCCAAAATCCTTAAAACAAGCCAAGGGTTTTATTGGACAGTTAATTGAATTAGCGCTAGGGGCAGATGCCAACAATAAACCTGAACCTGATTTCGCACATTTAAATATTGAACTTAAAACTTTACCCTGTAATGCCAGGGGGGAGCCCCAGGAATCTACTTATGTTTGTACAGCCCCCCTCCCAGGAGAGGGTTTTCGGCAAATATGGGAAACTTCAACGGTGCGTAAAAAGCTAAGCAAGGTTCTCTTTGTGCCTATCATAGAACCCGGACTTGATTGTCCTATTGAAGCACGTAAAATAGGGGTACCTATATTATGGCAACCGACTAAAGAAGAGGAAGCTATCTTAAGGCAGGATTGGGAGGAGTTGATGGATATGCTACATCTTGGGAGCATTGAAAAGCTCTCGGCGCGTTTTGGCACTTATCTACAAATTCGCCCCAAAGCCGCTCATAGTCGTATATTGGGTAGGCACATTAATGAAAGCGCAGAACTTGCTTTCACTGGCCCTAAAGGCTTTTATTTGAGGACTATTTTAACGAAAAAAATGATGGCCGAACATTATTGTTTGTGAAATGAAATGACTTGTTAAGAAAGCATTTTGGCAAGGGAGAGGTGTCTGAGCGTAGCGAGTTTAGCGACCGCAGACAAAATGCTTTCTTAACAAGTCATTTCATCAGTTTTAAAAAAACGAGGATCTTTATGTACCCACGAAAACCTTCTGAAACAAAAATTGTGATTGCAACAGGGCTTGCCTTATTCGCCATGTTTTTTGGTGCGGGCAATATTGTTTTTCCTTTATATCTAGGCGCCAATACAGGTCAAAATATTGTCTTCACCATGATTGGCTTTTTACTCGCAGGCGTCTGCGTTCCCTTGCTAGGCTTGTTTGCCACCAGCCTGTATCAAGGAAACTATCATGCATTTTTTATGCGTCTTGGAAGAACGCCAGGATTTATATTGATTTGCTTTTTAATGGTCGTGATTGGCCCCCTTGCTGCCATGCCCCGCACAGAAACTGTCACCTTTAATACACTTTTACCCTATGTACCTCAAATTCTTAGACATAATGCCATATTTAGTCTGATATATTGCGGGCTTGTTTTTATCTTGGCTTATCGAGAAACCAAGGTCGTTGAAATTTTAGGTCTGGTGTTGAGTCCCATTAAAATTATTGCATTTAGCTGTTTGGTTTTTTTCGGCATTTGGCATGCAACGCCTCCCATTGTCAGCCACTTGAAGCCAATGGCCGCATTTCAAGAATCCGTCTCTCTTGGATATAACACCATGGATTTGCTGGCCACTTTCTTTTATTGCACCGTGGCATTCAATGCTATACAGTTGGCGACCAAAAATGATCTCAGTCTTAACCCCACTACCCTTACCTTAAAAGCCAGCGTTTTAGGCGGCATTATCATTAGCCTTGTGTACGCAGGTTTTATGATGGTTGCTTATAATCATGCCTCTGTTTTACAAGGCTTGGGCGCAGAACAAACGATTACGGCAATTTCTCATGCCGTCCTAGGAAAATTTGGTGGATTTTTCGTATGCATTGCAGTGTCTTTTGCTTGCTTGGCCACCACGCTTGCCTTAGCCCAAGTATCTAATCATTTCCTCTATACCGAAATTTTTAAAAGAAAAATTTCCAAACACATATGTTTAAGCATTGTGATGGTGATTACTTATTTGATGAGCAATCTCGATTTTCAAGGGATCTTGAAAGTGAGCTTGCCCATCGTGCATGTCATCTACCCTGCGCTCATCGTGCTATGTATCTTCAACATTTTGTATAAATGGAAAGGTGTTGAAATGGTTAAAGTGCCCGTGTTATTAGCAGTGTTGATAAGCCTAGGATTTACGCTCTATTCGTTTTCAGTATAGACAATAGAAGTTGAGGTGATTGTTTTTTTTCAAGAAATCCCCCCGCCATGCGAGCTACACTCGCAAAGGCGGCCCCCTTTTTCAAAGTGGGCTTCTATGGTTAAGGGGTCGGATCTAGACATTGGACAAAAGTAACTCATGTTTAGGTACTGCCACCCCAAAAAAATCATTGAGTGTCATAGCACTGGCAATCAGCTCTTCAGAGTACATCGTTTTAGCAAGACCCGAGGATGTAATCATAGAGATAAAAATCTGTTTTTGAGTTTTAGTGACTTTTTGGTAAATTTCCTGTTTGTTGATTAAAACTTGCGCATACTCTTTATCTATTTTAAAGGGGGTACTGGTGCATTTTATTTCGCAGAGATTAACAATGCCATCATTTCTATCAAACAATAAATCTATTTGAGCCCCCATTGATATTTTATCTTTATTTTTTATTGGAACATAACGCCAAGATATCGCTTCCGCCCCTTCTGGGATATGTAATGCTTTTTTAATACTCTCTATATGTTTAAAACATAAGGTTTCAAATGCATATCCTGCCCAAGATTTCCAAGCAGGAGTTTGTGAAACCTCATCCCAATACTTTAAGTTCAATTCTTTGCCAATACGATTCTGCGCCTTGGGCGCAATCCAAGTAAGATAAAACAAAGTATATTCATCAATAACCTTGTAATATTTTCCTCTTTTTGTTCTGTTCCAGGGCATAAATGATATAATAAAACCTGCTTGCTCTAAGTCTTCCAGCCTGGCACTCAGCCGACCACCCCTATAGGAAATTTTTGCCTCTATTTCTTCTCGGCTCATGCCTTCTCGTTTTGTTACAATTAATTCAATCAATTCTTCATACATTTTTGATTGCGTAAACAATGATGAGAAAAGATTTTTAAATTCATCATATAAGGATCCATTTTTTTGAAAACACATTTGATTAACGTTCTGTATGGCTGACAAACCTTTTTCAGCCATACTAAGATAATAAGGGATCCCACCGATACACATATAAAGTTGTAATGCTTGATTATTATCATACTGAATGCCTTCATTCTTCAAGAAATGTTTTGTTTCAACAAGAGAAAAGGGTTCAATCGGAAGACGCATTGTCACTCTATTATGTAATCCGCCTTTGTTATTGAGAATATTTTTAATTATCCATGATGCAGCCGATCCACAAATAATCAACTTAACATTGGGCATATTTACCCAAAAACGATTCCAATAATATTCCAAGGCTTGTAAAAGCTTACCCTTTTGGGTGGCCATCCAAGGAAATTCATCGAAAAACAAAACGATTTTCTTTTCCTCACCCTGATTTTCCATCGTATGTGTTAATAACCGAAAGACATCCATCCAATTACGTTGCATCTGTAATGTAATGCCTTTTCCATAGAATGCACGTTCTATTTCCTGCGTAAATTGTGCAATTTGTTGAGAAGAATGCATTTTTTGAATACCTGTGTTTTGAAAGAAAACACAGTTTTTCTGCAAAAAGAAGTTTCGGATAAGATAGGTTTTACCAACACGTCTTCTGCCATACACAGCGATGAACTCTGCCTTTTTTGAATCAAAGGCTTTATCTAATTTTTTCCTTTCATATTCACGACCAACGATGGCTTGTTTACTCATGATAGGCTACTCTC
>CAZCHZ010000122.1:0-5030 GCA_964498615.1 uncultured Legionellaceae bacterium
AAATGATGTATCTATTTTAAAAAATTGTTGCAAATCCCAGCGGGATGTTCAAGTCTCGATATTAGATATTAAAAACTTTAATCTCATATCGAGACTGACCCCTAAGATAAGATATTCATCTTGGCTTTACTTGCTTTTTCTGCAGATCGCTGATGAGTTGCTCTGGTGCTTCATCGGCGATGATTTGCTGTGCTTCCTCGTAGGTTTGTTTTTGCTTCAGATCGGCGATGATTTGCTGTGCATCCTTGTGGAATAGAGAATTAGCGCCTATCATACTGTAGGCCTCTATTGCCAGTTGGGTAGATTCTGGTTTTAAATATGCACCCAGCACCCAAGCAGCATCTGAGTCATCTAAACCACGTGTGATTTTTTGACTATGTTTGGCAAATAAATTTCTTTTAGCATTTTTTGCAGTTGCATTATTATGTATTTTTTTTGCTATGAAAATAGCTTCATCATAAGACTGTTGGGTGAATTTCGTCATCATTTCAAGATGAAGTTCTGTTTCTTCTTTTGGGGTTTGATAATATGTATATTCTTTTAAATTTTGAAGATACTCAGCTTCTTCTTTTGTGTAAATCCCTGCTTGTACTAGGTTTGCAAAAAAACGTTTTGCAATTTTAAAAGACATAAGACCAAGATAAACATTACGATAAACTTTGTTGGGAAATTTTTTTAAATGTTCGCTTTCATGAGGGCGCATGCCTGCTTTGCCTATGTATTGTTTAAAACAAGCATTTAAGAATGGATCATCAAATTTTAGTTGATCTTCGGGCTTGTCTATGGCAAACACAAGACACATGAGCGCTGCCTTTTTAATCAGCGTGAATCCAGTGGCAATTAAACGAACATTATTTTTATTAGGAATGGTTTCTGTTTTATTATAAAGTTTCCATGTGGCTTCTTCTTTGGGTGTTTTTGTATCCCCTATTGAATTTGTTAAAGCGGACATATTTTCCTCCTTGATGAATTAAGCACTATGCAGTATTTTCTCTAGAAATTGTCCCGTATAAGATTTTTTAATGGTGGCAACTTTTTCGGGGCTACCAACAGCCATGATTTCGCCACCCCCATTTCCGCCTTCCGGGCCTAAATCGATAATCCAATCTGCAGTTTTAATAACATCTAAATTATGCTCGATGATAATAATAGTATTACCCCGTTTGCAAAGACGTTGCAATACCTCAAGCAAGTTATTGACATCATGAAAATGTAAACCTGTTGTGGGTTCATCCAAAATATAAAGTGTGCGGCCTGTATCTCTTTTGGAAAGTTCCTTGGCAAGTTTTATACGCTGCGCTTCGCCGCCTGATAAGGTGGTGGCACTTTGGCCAAGCTTCACATAGCTTAATCCTACATCAATTAATGTTTCGAGTTTTCTCGCGATGGTTGGAATGGCTTTGAAGAAAGGTAGTGCCTCTTCAACAGTCATGTCCAACACCTCGTGAATATTACGTCCTTTATAATGCACTTCCAAGGTTTCTCGATTGTAGCGTTTGCCATGGCAAACATCACAGGTAACATACAAATCCGCTAAGAAATGCATTTCTACCTTAATTAAACCATCACCTTCGCAGGCTTCGCAACGTCCGCCTTTGACATTAAAGCTAAAACGTCCAGCTTTATAACCCCTGGCCCTTGCTTCTTCTGTGCCAGAAAAAAGATCGCGTATTTCTGTGAATAAACCGGTGTAAGTCGCAGGATTGGAACGGGGCGTGCGACCAATAGGGCTTTGATCAATATCGATGACTTTATCAAGTAAATTTAAGCCATTGATCTCATCATGGGCTAGGGGATCAGCAAGCTTTGCGCCGTTTAAAATGTTTGCTGCCACGGGGTATAAAGTTTCATTGATAAGGGTTGATTTCCCAGAGCCAGAGACACCTGTGACACAAGTAATCAATCCCAAAGGAAAATCAACCGTTAAATTTTTAAGATTGTTGCCTTTTGCACCTTTTAATGTCAGTAATTGCGTTTTATCAAGGGGCCTTCGTTTCGTAGGAACAGCTATCATTTTTTTCTTTGATAAATAAGCGCCCGTTAAAGAATTTTTATTCATCATGACTTGCTTTGGAGGTCCTTCTGCCACAATTTCGCCACCATGCACACCCGCGCCTGGCCCAATGTCCACAACATAATCAGCACTTAAAATTGCTTCTTCATCATGTTCAACAACGATGACAGTATTGCCCATATCGCGTAAATCAGTGAGTGTTTGAATAAGTCTGGCATTGTCTCGTTGGTGTAAACCAATGGAAGGTTCATCCAGCACATATAAAACCCCCACCAATCCTGCGCCAATTTGGCTGGCAAGTCGTATGCGTTGGGTTTCTCCTCCAGACAATGTGTCGGCACTGCGATGTAAACTTAAATACTCTAAACCAACATTGATCAGAAATGCCAGACGACTGCGAATTTCTTTTAGTATTTTTTCAGCAATTTTGCCTCTTGCACCGGTTAGTGTCATTTTGCTAAAAAAGGTTTCTGTATCAGAAATGGAAAGGGCAGTGACTTCTGGCAGTGCCTTGTCCTGAACAAACACATTTCTTGCGGATTCTTTCAAGCGGGTACCATTGCAGCTGATACAGGGTTTTTGTGTGAGATAACGTGAAAGTTCTTCACGCACATAATTAGATTCTGTATCATGGTAGCGTCTTTCCATATTCGGGATGATACCTTCAAAAACATGTTTGCGTGTAACAGTGCTGCCGTTTTCTTGTAAATACTTGACTGTAATTTCTTCTTCACCACTGCCATATAACAGTATATGTTGTATTTTTTTAGGCAACTTTTTGTAAGGCGTTTCTAAATCAAAACGGTAATGTTTGGCAAGTGCCGTTAATAAACTAAAATAATAAAAGTTATGTCTGTCCCAATGTCGTATCGCCCCCGTTGCCAAACTGGCATTATCATCCGTAATAATTTTATCGGGATCCATAAATTGTTTAACCCCTAAGCCATCGCAGGTGGGACAGGCGCCACTTGGGTTATTAAAAGAAAAAAGTCGGGGTTCTAATTCGGTTAAGCTATAGCCACAAAGCGGGCAGGCAAACTTCGAAGAAAAAATAAGTTCTTTAACAATTTTGTCTTCGTCTAAGACATGTACATGGATAAGACCATCGGATAAATTTAAGGCGGTTTCAAGAGAATCAGCAAGGCGTTGTTGAATATCGGGCCGCACTTTCAGGCGATCAATCACCACTTCAATTGTATGCTTGCGCCTTAAGTCGAGTTTCGGGGCTTCATCTAAATCAAACAGCTCTCCATCAATTCTTGCGCGCACAAACCCTTGAGCTTTTAATTCTTCTAATTTTTGAATATGCTCGCCTTTTCTTTCTTGGACAACAGGTGATAGAAGCATGATTTTGGAATCCAAGGGCAAACTTAAAATATTATCTGCAATTTGACTTACCGTTTGTGCGCTTAATTCGATATGATGTTCTGGACATTGTGGAATGCCAACGCGGGCATACAATAAACGCAGATAATCGTAAATTTCTGTGATAGTACCAACGGTTGAGCGTGGATTATGTGAAGTTGCTTTTTGTTCGATAGAAATTGCAGGCGATAGGCCTTCGATATGATCAACATCGGGTTTTTCCATGAGAGATAGAAACTGTCTGGCATAGGCAGAAAGCGATTCTACATAGCGTCTTTGTCCTTCTGCATACAGCGTATCAAACGCCAGAGAAGATTTTCCAGAACCCGATAATCCGGTAATCACAATTAATTTATCACGAGGAAGCTCGAGATTGATATTTTTTAGATTATGAGTACGGGCACCATGAATGGAAATTGCGTGCATAGTCTTAATACTTCTTTCATAAACCTTAGGAATATTGCTAATATACGATATTTGCCCTCAAAAGAGAAGCCCAAGCCATTTATGCTAAACACCAAAGACATATCTTTTACCCTCAAAGAAAAGCAGGCAGTATTTGCACTTGCGGGGATCTTTTCTCTTAGAATGTTGGGTCTCTTTATGATTTTGCCTGTTTTTGCATTGTATGCAGAACAACTGAAAGGTGCTAACCCGACAACCGTGGGGATTGCTTTAGGGATTTATGGTCTAACCCAGGCGAGTTTTCAGCTTCCCTTTGGATTTTTATCTGATCAGTTTGGACGCAGGCCCTTGATTATGTGTGGCCTCTTATTGTTTTGTCTAGGAACGGTGATTGCGGCGCTGTCTAGCTCTATTATGGGCGTCATTATTGGCAGGGGTATACAAGGCGCAGGCGCGGTGGGCAGTGTGATTATGGCATTAGCCTCAGATCTGACTCGGGAAGAAACCCGCATGCGGGCTATGGCAAGTATTGGGCTGACCATAGGCTTTTCTTTTGGGCTTGCTTTTATATTAGGTCCCTTACTTAGTGCTTGGTTAGGTGGCATACGGGGCCTGTTTTGGGTGACTGCTTTGTTGGCATTACTGGGGTTGTGGATCCTCTATCGTTTCGTGCCAGAGGGTCTGCCCCTAGCGCGAAGGCAAAGAACTCCGTTAGCAGTGAATAAACTTTGGTTATTATATTTTGGGGTATTTGTCCTACATGCGAGTTTGACGGCAGTCTTTTTAAAAATACCCTTGATTATTTTAGGTCTAGGTTATGAAGCAATGCAGACTTGGCAATTTTATTTACCTATCTTTCTTTGTGCCATGCTGCTTGCACTGGGGGCAATTTTTTATGCAGAAAAATATCATTGTGTCTCTCGCATGCAAATGCTGTCTGTGGCTATACTGGGGATAGCAGAGCTGGGTTTTGTATTGTATCAGGATGTGTTTTTTGGTTTTGCTGCCAGTCTTATCCTGTTTTTTACAGCGTTTAATTTTTTAGAAGCCAGTTTGCCTGCTTTAGTATCCAAGCAAGTGTCCGCAGAAAATCGAGGGCTTGCCATGGGAGGATTTTCCAGTGCGCAGTTCCTGGGTCTTTTTTCTGGGGGGGCTCTGGGAGGGTGGTTAGATAATCAAGGCGGGAGTCTTGCAGTCATTGTTTTTTGCGTTATACTGGCCACTGTTTGGTTGGTATGGATTTATA
>CAZCHZ010000123.1:0-4994 GCA_964498615.1 uncultured Legionellaceae bacterium
GCCAAATCCTTCCCAGAAGTGCAAATGTTATTAGATTTTCTCTCGCAGTCTAAGCGTGGCATTATTCGGTAGTTTTAATCTCAACCCTCACCCGCCCCTACGGGGCACCCTCTCCCGTGAACGGGAGAGAGGAATAAGAACACCTTATAAACTCCCTCTCCAATCTCTCCCTCCCCCGTTTACGGGGGAGGGATGGGGTGGGGGAGAGGGTGGGGGTGAGGGGTTCCCGCTTGCGGGAGGGGGTGAGGGTTGATGAAAATTGGCATTGTTGTTGGCGAAGTTTCTGGCGACAACCTGGGCGCATCTTTAATTGAAGCCCTAAAACAACTGTATCCAAATATCACGATCGAAGGTGTGGCAGGTCCAAAATTATTACAAACAGGTTGTCATGCGCTGTATCCTATGGAAAGTATTAATCTCATGGGATTAATCGAACCCCTTGCCCATATTCCTAGATTATATCGTATGCGAAGTCATCTTATTCAACATTTTACGCAAAATCCCCCAGATGTTTTTATTGGTATCGATTCACCTGATTTTAATTTAGGCCTTGAATGTGCTTTACGAGCACAAGGCATTCGCACCGTGCATTATGTGAGCCCCAGTGTCTGGGCTTGGCGCAAGGGGCGTATTCATACCATTAAACGTGCTGTGGATTTAATGTTAACCTTATTTCCCTTCGAAACTAAAATTTATCAAGAACATAACATTCCTGTAGCATTTGTAGGGCATCCTTTTGCAGATGAAATTTCTTTAGACATTGATGTTGAAGGTGCAAGAAAAGCTTTGGGTGTAGATTCAAATCAAAAAATCATTGGCGTTTTTCCAGGCAGCCGAAATACCGAATTAAAATATTTGGCTGAAATTTATGTGAAAACTATTATGCGCTGCTATGAACAAGATAATAAACTTTTCTTCTTGGTACCGCTTGTGCGAGAATCACACAAAATTCAATTCGATGCTTTATGTCGAAAATATGCACTCAATGTGCCCATGAAAACCTTTGTGGGCAATGCTCGCCTTGTGATGGCCGCTTGTGATGTTGCCTTGGTAACTTCAGGCACTGCTGCTTTTGAAATCATGCTGCACAAAAAACCCATGGTTGTGGCCTATCGTATGAATGCCCTTACCTATCAATTGGCCAAGCGTTTGGTGAAATTGCCCTATATCTCTTTGCCCAATTTACTTCTTGGAGAAAAATGTGTCCCTGAATTTATACAAGATGAAGTCAATCTTAAAAATTTAAGCCAAGCCTTGCTTTTGCAACTTGAAGACGTAGAGGGGAGAAAAGTGCAAACACAGCGTTTTATGAACATACACAGAACATTACGATGCGATGCAAGCATGACTTCGGCAAAGGAAATCGCGGGGATCATCAGACGCTAACCCATAAAAATCTATTGATTGATTATAGGTTGGCGTCAGACCCCTTTGCGTAGAGGAGCTAAATTGAGTACCCTAATCAATTAAGCAAGTTTCTCGGAGTGGATTTTCGTGCATATTGCAGGGGTGGATGAAGCAGGACGAGGGCCTTTAGCAGGGCCTGTATATGCCGCGGCTGTGATTCTCCCGCCAGGGAAAAAAATACGCGGGTTAACCGATTCTAAGCTACTTACCCATAAGCAAAGAGAGTCCTTATTCGATAAAATATGCAAGCTTGCCATCGCATGGGGCGTAGGTAGGGCAGAAGTGCATGAAATTGATAAAATCAATATTTTGCAAGCTGCATTACTTGCAATGCAAAGAGCCGTCGCTGCCCTAGAAGTAAAACCTGATCAGGTGATAGTAGATGGTAATCAAGTGCCTAAGATGCCCTATCCAACCACTGCCATCATTGGAGGCGATCTTAGCGAAGTTAGCATTAGTGCGGCTTCCGTTCTAGCCAAAGTGCTGCGTGATCGAGAAATGACAGATTTGGACGCAACATATCCAGGTTATGGTTTTGCAAAACATAAGGGTTATGGTACACCGGAACATTTACGCGCCTTAAGAAAACTAGGTCCCTGTCCCATTCATCGTCAAAGTTTTATGCCCATAAAAGAGATGATAACGGCAAATCTTAAAATTGAATATGCCATACAAACAGAAAAATCATGACGGCAGAGTTTGTTCATTTACATGTGCACAGCGAATATTCTATTGCGGATGGTTTAATCCGAGTCAATGAACTTGTCTCTCATGCAGTAAAAGAAGGTAGTTTTGCGGTTGCCTTAACCGATCTCTCTAATTTATTTGCAACCGTTAAATTTTATAAAGCAGCCTGCAAAGCAGGTATTAAACCCATTATTGGTGTGCATGCTTTTATACAAAATGATGCAGATCTCACACGGCCTCATCAAGTGATCTTTCTTTGCCAAAATCAAGAAGGTTATCAGCACTTGATGGAATTAGTCTCTTTAAGCTATACGGCAGGACAAATACATGATAAACCTTTGATCCGAAAAGAATGGATCACTAATAAATCTCGAGGGTTAATTGTCATTGCCCTTGCCTGTGAAAGTGATGTTGCACAAGCGCTATTAGCAGGACATCAGGAACTGGCCGAAACCTTATGTGAATATTGGACAGGGCTTTTCCCAGATCGCTTTTACTTAGAAGTAACGCGTACACAGCGACAAAACGAAAGTGCCTATTTGCAATTAATAGTGAATTTAGCGGAACGATTAGCACTACCTTTAGTTGCCACAAATGCCGCCAGATTTTTAAATGAAGATGATTTTGAAGCCCATGAAGCGCGTGTTTGCATTCATGCGGGATATACTTTAAATGATCCTCATAGACCTAAAAAATATACAGAAAATCAGTATTTAAAATCTGTGCAAGTAATGAAGACCTTATTTGCGGATTTGCCAGAAGCGCTTGCAAACAGTGTCGAGATAGCAAAACGCTGTAATTTGACGCTTACTTTAGGTAAGGTATTTTTGCCAAATTATCCCGTGCCCGCAGGATTTACCATCGAACAATTTCTGATTGAAGAAGCAACCAAGGGTTTAAAAAAACATTTTAAAAATGCCGATGTACCCAGCCATTATACAGAACGGTTATCAATGGAATTATCTGTTATTAATTCCATGAAATTTTCAGGATACTTTTTAATTGTGGCCGATTTTATCCGTTGGGCAAAAGAAAACGGTGTCCCTGTGGGTCCTGGTCGTGGTTCTGGCGCAGGATCTTTAGTGGCCTATGCTTTGGAGATCACGGGGTTAGATCCCATACAATATGATTTATTGTTCGAACGATTTTTAAATCCAGAACGTGTTAGTATGCCTGATTTTGATATCGATTTTTGCATGGAAGGCAGAGATCGCGTGATAGAATATGTGGCTAACACTTACGGACGTGAATCAGTTTCGCAAATTATCACCTACGGTACGATGGCAGCAAAGGCGGTTATCCGAGATGTGGGTCGTGTCTTGGGTTATGCTTATGGATTTGTCGATAAACTTGCAAAACTCATTCCCTTTGAATTGGGGATAACTTTAGAAAAAGCTTTTGAGCAAGAAGACATTTTAAGACAAAGATATGCCGCAGAAGATGAAGTCAAAACCCTAATTGATTTGGCCAAGAAATTGGAAGGCATTATTCGCAATGCAGGTAAACATACATGCGGTGTGGTGATTGCGCCTTCAAGATTAACTGAATTTGTGCCCCTGTATTGTGATGCCAAGGAAGGTGTTTTAATTACGCAATTTGATAAAAATGATGTTGAAGAAATTGGTTTAGTCAAATTCGACTTTTTAGGTTTAAGAACGCTTACTATTATTGATTTGGCTGTAGATACGATTAATAAGATGGCAGAAAACAATGCTGCCCTTCTGGATATTACCACTATTCCTATGGATGATAAAAAAACCTTTGAATTGCTGCATACGCATCATACAACAGCTGTGTTTCAGCTGGAATCTCGGGGCATGAAAGATCTCGTCAGACGTTTGCAGCCTGATAATTTTGAAGAAATTGTCGACTT
Organism: uncultured Legionellaceae bacterium; assembly: GCA_964498615.1. Taxonomy (GTDB): domain Bacteria; phylum Pseudomonadota; class Gammaproteobacteria; order UBA6186; family Azoamicaceae; genus CAWARU01. The sequence continues at coordinate 3,968 of CAZCHZ010000123.1, forward strand.
AACTTCTTTGTTTAGACCAGGCCCCTTGCAATCGGGCATGTTGGAAGACTATGTCAGCCGAAAACATGGCCGCACCCCGATTGAATATTTACACCCAAAATTAACGAATGTCTTAAAACCCACTTATGGCATTATTATTTATCAAGAACAAGTGATACAAATTGCTCAAGTCTTGGCCGGATACTCCTTAGGCAATGCAGATTTATTACGTCGTGCCATGGGTAAGAAAAAGCCCGAAGAAATGGCAAAACAGCGGGCTTTATTTACCCAAGGTGCCGTAGAGCGGGGTGTAACTGTGGCCACCGCTGAATATATTTTCGATTTAATGGAAAAATTTGCAGGCTATGGCTTTAATAAATCGCATGCTGCAGCCTATGCGATGTTAACTTATCAAACCGCATGGTTGAAGGAACATTATCCGGCTGCTTTTATGGCTGCTGTTTTATCTTCGGATATGGCACATACGGATAAAATTGTTATTTTTGTAGATGAATGTCAATATTTAAAAATTAAGATACTGCCTCCCAATATTAATGAAAGTTTGTATAAGTTTACCGTCACGAAAGAGGCACATATTTTATATGGTTTGGGTGCGATTAAGGGCGTTGGCGAAGCTGCCATTGCCAGCATCATCGAGGCGCGCGCCATCAAACCTTTTAAAGATTTATTTGATTTATGTGGACGTGTGGACACACCTAAGGTGTCGCGTCGCGTATTAGAAGCTTTAATTAAATCAGGCGCTTGCGATGTCTTTCAAAAAAATCGGGCGACTTTGATGAGTATGCTAGATGATGCTATGCATGCGGCCGATCAGCTCTCAAAGAATCGCCTGCAAGGTCAACAGGATTTGTTTGGAGATTCTTTTAGTGCAGAAGATTTAGGCATTACACTGTCCCCCCTTTGCGTTGAACCCTGGCCAAAACAAGCCTTGTTGAGAGCCGAAAAAGAAACCCTAGGCCTATATTTGTCAGGCCACCCTTTAGAAGAATACAACCAAGAATTATCTCAAATAACGACTTCGCGCATT
>CAZCHZ010000124.1:0-4957 GCA_964498615.1 uncultured Legionellaceae bacterium
AAATAATTATTATTAGGTAGCATAAAGCTAGGCCAAGGATGACGGAAACTCTGAAGCACAGCTAGCAACCCGGTTAAAGACAGTACGTATTTTTAAATGATGTCTTAGATTGCGAATCTCATGCTCTGCCGCTTTTAACAATTCAGCAAGACGCTTATCTGAAAACCCTTTTCGCTTACCTGAAAATAATGTTTGAGAGGAAATATTATCTATTTTCACGTTCTTGATCTCGTTTTCTGTTATTATAAGATCATTAATTTGATCTAAAAACCAAGAATCAATGCCAGTCAATACATTTATTTGCTCCAGAGACATTCCATAACGAAAGGCATCTGCAACATATAATATTCTATCAAAACAAGGGTTTGCTAACTTATTTTCAAGCAACTTAAGCGCAGCGTCTTGGTTCATACCATCAATTTGCGAAGATAAGCCATTCAAACCAATTTCTAAACCACACAGCGCCTTTTGAAAAGACTCTTGGAAGGTTCTTCCCAAAGCCATCACTTCACCTACAGACTTCATTTGTGTTGTTAAATGTGAGTCTGCACCTGGAAATTTATCGAAATGAAAGCGTGGAATTTTTGTCACCACATAATCAATCGTTGGTTCAAACGATGCTGGAATTAAGACCCCTGTAATATCATTTCTTAATTCATCCAGGGTATATCCAACGGCTAGTTTTGCCGCCACTTTTGCTATAGGAAAACCCGTGGCCTTAGAGGCGAGTGCTGAAGAACGGGATACACGTGGATTCATTTCAATCACTACCATACGACCTGTTTTTGGGTGAACAGCAAATTGGACATTAGAGCCACCCGTATCAACACCAATTTTTCTTAACACTGCAATAGCGCTATTGCGCATCACTTGATATTCTTTGTCTGTTAAAGTAAGAGCTGGTGCAACAGTCATGGAATCCCCTGTATGCACACCCATCGGATCGATATTTTCTATTGCACACACAATAATGCAATTATCTTGATTATCTCTGACAACTTCTAATTCAAACTCTTTCCATCCCAATAATGATTCTTCAATAAGCACACTATGAATAAGAGAAGCTTCAAGGCCCTGTTCGCAAATGGCCTCAAATTCCTTAAGGTTATAAGCAATGCCGCCCCCTTTTCCGCCCAAGGTAAATGAGGGGCGAATAACCGCTGGAAATCCTATCGTTGACTGAACCTGATATGCTGCTTTCATATTATTCACTGTTGCAGCCTCTGGTACATCTAGGCCAATTTCTTTCATGGACAAACGAAATTGCTCTCTATCTTCTGCTTTTTCAATCGCGTGCTGATTCGCACCAATTAATTCAACGCTATATTGTGCTAATACACCGCGTTTAACCAATTCCATGGCACAATTTAATGCTGTTTGTCCCCCCATGGTAGGCAACAACGCATCAGGCCTTTCAAGTGCAATAATTTTTGCTACTTCTTGCCAATGGACAGGCTCTATATAGGTAGCATCACTAAAAGCGGGATCCGTCATAATTGTTGCTGGATTTGAGTTGACAAGAATAATTCTATAGCCTTCTTCTTTCAAAGCCCTACAAGCTTGAACACCCGAATAATCAAACTCACAGCCTTGTCCAATAACAATTGGACCAGCACCCAGAACCAAAATAGTATGTAGATCTAAACGCTTTGGCATAATACATCTACTTTTTTATCAACTTGATGCAGCTTCATTGCATCAATAAAGGATATAAATATGGATTGTGCATCATGCGGACCCGGAGAGCTTTCAGGATGGCCTTGAAAACCAAATATTGGTTTGCTTTCATGTTTAAATCCTTGAATTGTACCATCAAAAAGAGAACGATGTGTTACCTTTAAAAAAGAGGGTAATGTCGACTCATCTACCACATAATTATGATTTTGACTTGTAATCATAACTGTTTTGTTCTTTACATCCAATACAGGATGATTAGCACCATGATGTCCGAATTTAAGTTTTAAAGTCGTTGCTTGCAAGGCTAATGCTAATAATTGCATGCCCAAACATATGCCGAATATAGGAAAATCCTGTTCACATAAATCGCGGATTAATGTGATTGCCTGAAAACATTGTGCGGGATCACCTGGACCATTAGATAATAATACCCCATCAGGCTTTAGAGCCAATAATGTTTTTAAAGATGTCATGGCGGGCAAGACCGTGACCTTACATCCAACATCCACTAATTGACGTAAAATACTGTGTTTTACTCCAAAATCTAAAACAACGACATGAAAAATTGCTGGGCGCGTTTTTGCGCCATATGACCCTTCATGCCAAACATAAGGCAGTGTTGTTGATACAGATAAGGTAAGATCCCCCGCTTGGCATTGATTATTTTCTTTTAGATAAGCATAAGCTTTTTTAACATTTATTTCACCTGTCATAATACAACCCTGCATAGAACCTATGTTACGCAGTTTATGCGTTAAAGCACGCGTGTCCACCTCTGTTATTCCAATAATTTTTTGAGATTTCAAATAATTAGGCAATGTGTCTTGACTCCGCCAGCTACTTGTAAATGCAGATAAATGACGCATCACTACAGCCTTTAACTGAATTTTGGCTGATTCACTATCCTCTTGATTAACACCAACATTTCCAATATGAGGAGAAGTAAAAGCGACAATCTGACCAGAGTATGAGGGATCTGTCATAATTTCCTGATATCCTGTCATGGCAGTGTTAAACACAACTTCACCACTCGTTATTCCCTGAAGACCTACTGAAATCCCCTCAAAAATACTACCATCTTCAAGTATTAAGGCCGCGTTCATGATGACTCAGCCATAAGTGTAAAATCGCTATTTGTTAAGGGCCTACGCTTTTGGTATAAGGCTTCAAACAAAGCATTATAGCTTTTCACACATCTCTCAAGCGAAAAATGTTCCAAAACACGTTTATATCCCTTATCACCAAATTTTTCTATTAATTCAGGATTTCTTACTAATTTTAAAATTGCATCAGCCATGGCTCTGGGATTTTTTGGCGGCACCACGAATCCTGTTTCTTCATCAATCACAGCCTCAGGATTGCCTCCCACATCAGTCACAATGCAAGGTAGTCCCGCAGACATATATTCCAAAATCGCATTTGAAAAACCTTCTTCATGAGAAGATAGTATGCCTACATCTATAGATGCTAATAATTTCGGCACATCATCACATGATGTTAACCATTTTACATTTTTTGCAATACCCAACGCGTCTGCTTTCTTTTGCAAAGAAACAAGTATTCCTTTGTTGTCTTTACCTACACAAATCAACTGCCAGCTTTTACTTGTAAGGTTCATTTCTTGCTTTACCAATCCAAAAGCTTCTAGTAGATCAATATGGCCTTTATATGGAATGAAATTCGCCACAATAACGAATGTCAGATCTTGCTTATCAAAGTAACATTGTTTACGTTGCAACGATAAAGTATTTACCCCATTATAAATTAAAAAAACTTGCTTAGAGCGTACGCTTTCTTCTTGAATTAATTGTTTTACAATCGCCTGGCTGTTTGCAATAAATGCATCGCAATGTACATGTATCTTGGGTTCTATCATTTTCATCAGAAAACGTCTCGACTGATAATTATTTAACGAGCGTCTTCCCATAATTTTATAGCCAGAAAATCCACTCAGATAAGCCGCACACATTCCGACGATATACGCACCAGGTAACAAAAAATAGGCCATTGAACTTGGATTTGTCTTAAATTCTTTATATAACCTTTTTATGCAGATAACCAAACGGTAGAACCGACCTAAAAAGTGAGGCAGCTTGGACATCAGGCGTTCATCTGCTTGATTTACAATTGTCTCAACAACCACATTTTGCATTTGTAATTTCTTTGCAATAAATCCTAACTCTGCAGTAGAAAGGAGGATAACACGGATCTCCCAACCAGATTTTACCAAACCCGGCAACACATAGGCCAAATGTTTTTCCGTGCCGCCTGTTTCTAAACTACCAATAAATATTCTAATTGATTTCATTCACGCGATTTCGCAAACGTTCTTTTGAAAGACAAATTCATTACAACCCCTACCCCCACAACAAGTTTTTAGCTTTTTTAATTGAAACCCTTTATTTAAAAAATAAACAAATATTTCTTCAGGCTTAGCAACTTCAAAGGGATAACCACCCACCCAATCTATCACATCTATAAATGGAGACATTCCTCTATTGATAGCGTAAGATTTCCAGCTTTTAAGAGGATTACCGAAAGCAAATAACTCTCGAATAAATGTGAGGCCCCATAACCTTAATAAAGCAAATAGTAATATAATTAATTTTACTAACCCAGATGAATTCACGTAAATTCTTTTGATTTTTTTCCAAACCTTACTTTCTAATCCTTGATCATTATAAATAGAAATATATAAAAATCCTTTTGATTTGACTAATTTTTCCGAATTACGAAATGCCTCATACATATTACCGGTATGGTGTAGTACACCCCAGGAGTAAACAATATCGAACGCACCTAAATGTGACATATAATTTTTATCAAGCGCGTCTCCTCTTTCAATTGTCCATAGTGCATCATCAGCATAAAATCTATTTTTAAGAATTTTAGCACATTCAACAGAATTTTCATCGTAATCAAAAGAATATACTTCCGCTCCAAGCCTCCTAGCAGCCAAGCTAAAAAGACCACTACCACAACCTAGATCTAAAAAGCGATATCCTTTCAGCGAAGATAATCCCAAATAATCGGTAATGGATTTTTCTGCGGTTTGGATTCGTTCTTCATTTAAGTGCGGTATAAGTTTTTTCCAATTTTTACCAAATTGGAAACGCTTACTAATATTCATGTTTACCCCCTAATTTCATAAAAAATTTTCCTAATCCTTTCGCCCACTTGATCAATAGAATATTGATTTTTAACTGTGGGATTTATTTTTGAAATTTTATCCCGGGTACCAGTTATAGCATCAACCAGTTTTTTTGCAATTAATTCAGGC
>CAZCHZ010000125.1:0-4953 GCA_964498615.1 uncultured Legionellaceae bacterium
TTTTCCTTTCTTACACATTATTTTTCTTTAATACTTTCTGCCCCAGGTTTTACCGATTTGAATTGCAAATCGCAAGCTGCCGCATGCACGGAGAGTGCTTCTAATACGCCGGCAGTATCATGATGATCCGGTAATTGACGCTCTAAAACATCAAGCTTTTCTTTTAAGCTTGCAATCTGCAGTTCATATTCCGCAATGTTTCGAATATCATCCTTGGCCAGTCGTAATTCAATGGCAATATTTTCATTGACCTTTCTTGCGCTTTGGTAACTCTCGAATAGATGCCCAAGAACTAATTGCCATCCCATACAAAGCGTCAACACGAACACCGCAGACAATAAACATACACGAATAATGACAGGCCAACGCCCTATTTCAGCTAATGTTAATTCATTCAACAACAGTTGCATCATTATCCTCATTCATTAATGATAAGGTTATTTTAAAACGCAAAAATGATCCTTTACGATCTCTGGTAATGGTACTTAAATGTATATTTGAAAATTGTATATCACTTTTTTCCGCCTCTATATTCTTCATCAAAAGCGCAATGCCTGCATTGGTGTGCGCAGCCCCCTCCAACACTATTTCAGCATTCTTTCTGATAATTTTCTTTAAATGCACAAAAGCAGGTAACACTTTCGGCAGAGTATCCAGCAATTTCAAAACAAGCGCGCGATCTTTTTCCAGCGTTTGAATAACTGTCATACGAACATCTAACTTTTGTTTATCTTCTTTTAAGGTGCGCAAAATAGACAAGGGTGTTTTTATCTGTTCTTGTTCAGTTTTTAAGAAAACACCCCAAGCATGAACTTTATAAAAACCCACTTGCACGCAACCATAGCCTACGCAAAGTATCAAAACACCCAGCAATAAGCTTAACAACAATTGCGTATAATACAGGGCATTTTCTCTTTTTCTGGCGTTTATGCGCCAGGGTAACAAATTAAGATTGATCATATAAATACCGAAGCGCTAATCCACAGCCAAGCATCAAATGTTCAGCATCCCTGTCTAAATCATCTCGAACAACATTGCTTGTTATATCCATATGCATCAGAGGATTGCCCCCTAATTCTTTAGCCAAATCGAAAGCGCGTGCCAAAGCATAACTTTCAATATCCACAAGTTTTACATCAAGCCCAGCGGCCGCGATGGCAGCTATCCTTTCATCGACCAGATCAATTTTAGCCGCCACTAAAATGATTTCTGTTGGTGTTAAGCTTGGCTTTTCTTTGGAAATAATTTGAAAATCATAATAGAGTTCTTCTAAGGGATAGGGTAGATATTGTTCAGCGGATAATTCTATTTCAGATAAAATATCTTCTTCTTTAGGCGCAAGTTTTAAAACCAAGTTACGTTTGAAGACAAGTTTATCGGGAAGCGCAATTGAGCAAGTTCTGCGTTTAATGCAAGCTTCTTCCAATGCGCGCGCAATTGTATCTGATAATGATTCTTTTGCTAAGCGTTCTGCCAGTCCATAAGCCTGTACACAGTACGCACTGCGACTTTTACTAAGTTCCAAAATTTTCACTGATGTATCAGTAATATCCAAGCCCAACAAAAGCTTATCTTTTCGCTCCATCCACCCACGCATCATCCGCCTCGGTATAATTTAGTTAACATTCTTGTTTTGTCCCATTCCTGCGGCACTTTACCTTAGGTTTATCTGTAGCGTCAAGACTTTGTCGCTCAACTTTGGTATTATACTTAGTTTGAAGCCAGTCCTTTTCTGAACTTAAACTAGGTAGGCCACATGCAGCTAATATTTTTAATACTAAGACGCACCTTTATAGCGTTCCTGGGGATTGCCGTGATAAGTATCGTGGTGGGCGCGGCCTATCTCGAATCAACACTGCCTTCGGTCGAAATGCTAAAAGATATGCGTTTATCTGTACCATTGCGAGTATATTCAAGTGATGGAAAATTAATCGCAGAATTTGGCGAAGCACGCCGTTCGCCTATCCGTTTGGCCGATGTACCCCAAGATCTCATCAATGCCATTTTGGCGACAGAAGACAGACGCTTTTATGATCATGCGGGTGTGGATTTACGCGGCCTAATGCGTGCTGCCGTGCACTTATTAATGAACGTGTCTGTTAAACAAGGTGGCAGCACGATCACGATGCAAGTGGCTAGAAATTATTTTCTAACACGTAAAAAAACGATTATTCGAAAAATTTCCGAAATCTTACTTGCGCTTAAAATAGAAAAAGAATTTAACAAAAATGAAATCTTAGAGCTTTATTTAAACAGGATCTATTTTGGCAAACGCGCTTATGGCGTTGCCGCCGCTGCAGAAGTGTATTATGGCACAACTGTTGATCAACTAAAGTTGGATCAGATTGCCATGATTGCAGGTCTGCCACAAGCACCCTCCAGCATTAATCCCTTGCATGATAAAGATGCTGCTTACAAGCGTCGCAAACATGTGCTAGAACGCATGCTATCCTATGATTTCATCACGGAAGCGCAATATAAAGAAGCACTCGATGCACCGCTTCCAACACGCTATCATGGACGCACCATAGAATTGGATGCACCTTATGTGGCTGAAATGGTGCGTCAAGAACTTTTTTCACGTTATGGAGAAGCTGCTTATAGCTTAGGGTATGATGTTTATACCACTATCGATAGTCACTACCAAGCAACTGCAAATCAATCACTCAGACGTGCATTAATAGAATATGATCAACGACACGGGTTTCGAAAAATCAAAACCATCTTGAAAGTCGAACGCGGCAAAAAACCAGAACACATGACTGAGGCCTGGGTAGAAGCCCTAGACGAAATGCCTGTATATAGTGATATCGTTCCGGGTGCCATTGTGCGTCTTGCGGGCAATCAACCCATGTTGGTTTTATTGCAAAATGGAGACACTATTGAAGTGCCCAATTCCGGGATTGGATGGGCAAGAGGACATCTTACTGTGGGCGCCGTGATTTATGTACGCGAACTAGAAAATAAAACCTGGAAAGTTGTGCAAATTCCAAACGTCGGTGGCGCTTTTGTCGCCTTACAACCCGATACTGGCACAATCCTGGCCTTGGTTGGTGGATTTGATTATAACTTAAGTAATTTTAACCGTGCAGTACAAGCAGAAAGACAACCGGGTTCTAACTTCAAACCTTTTTTATACGCAGCAGCATTGGCGCAAGGTTATACCCTAGCCAGTGTTTTCAATGACGGGCCCATTGTGTATGTTGATCCTGTCAGCGGTGTCACTTGGCGTCCTAAAAATGCCAGTCATAAATTTTATGGTCCCACACGTTTGCGTGTCGCCTTAAAGAAATCACAAAATCTCGTGACGGTGAGAGTGCTACAAGCCATTGGGATTGATGCCGCCATTGATTTTATTGAAAAGTTTGGTTTCGATCGCGAGAAAATGCCACGTTACCTGCCCTTGGCTTTAGGTGCAGGCACAGCAACGCCTTTGCAGATGGCAGCGGGATATGCTGCTTTTGCCAATGGTGGAAATCGTGTGACACCAAACTTTATTAAAACAATTAAAGATTATGAAGGAAATGTCGTTCAAGAATTTAGCCCAGCACCTGCTGTGAATTTCATGAGTCCAGAAGTGGCGTATCTCATTACCTCTGCTTTGCAAGATGCTATTCAAAGTGGTACCGGTATTCGTGCCAAAAGTTTAGGAAGAATGGATCTTGCGGGTAAAACAGGCACAACGAATGACTGGATGGATGCTTGGTATTCAGGTTATAACCGAGACATCGTTGCCACCGCTTGGGTAGGCTTTGATGAACTTCGCAGCTTAAGAGAATATGGATCTTCAGCCGCCCTGCCCATGTGGATGTACTTTATGGATGAAATATTAAAAGATAAACCAGAACATGCCCCAGAAATGCCCCCTGGGATAGTCACGCTTAAAATTAACCCTGGCAACGGACGCCCCACTGGCGAACATGGCGGCGGTATCTATGAAATCTTTGCTGAATCCGCCCTCCCCAGCGCGAACGATTCCAACATGGACAATTATTATGGCTATGGTAGTAGCCATGGTGGCCATGGTGATTATGATAGTTACGGTGGCTATGGTGATGAGTATTATGATGACGACGGCTATGGTCGTTCATACGGGGGCGAGGACTCTCTGTTTTAATTAAAAACATAGAGTGGCGGATAATGGCAACCAGCAGTTTCAAACCCACAGAAGACACCAAGACTAAAGCTGAATCTCAAAAAACAGTGATTGTTGTTGGCGCGGGGATTTCTGGTATTGAAGCAGCCTCAGCACTTACCAAGAAGGGCTATAAGGTGGTTCTGATCGAAGTCCGAGACTATATTGGTGGAAGAGCCGTGAATAATAAAGATGGAATACCACTAGGGGCCACTTATGTACATGATGCTGGCACACGAGAATGTTTTGATGGAATACTATTCACGTCAGATGATGTGCCTTATGAACATCCGACTCTACCTCTCTTAAAACAGCGAAAAATCCAAAGTGGTTCTTAAAGATGGTAAAACCATCGAAGCCGATGCAGTATTATGTTCACTTCCTATTGGTGTGCTCCAAAAGGGTGATGTCAAGATTGTTGGATTGTCTGATAAAAAGAAAGAAGCCATTGCCCATATGGCTGTGGCTGTACAAAACAAGGTACTACTCACTTTTGATACGCAATGGTGGCTGAAAGATGCGCCCTTTTTAAGCATTGTGGACACCACAAAAGATAAACAAACCGATGTAGTCACAACCTATATAAATTTAAATTATTTTTTCCCCGATCTTCCAAAACCAACCTTAATGGTTTCTTATTATGGTAATGCTGCCAAATCAGATGAAAAAGTTCTCGTTGAAAAAGCGAGAGCAACGCTAAAAGCAGCCTATCCAGATAAACCGGAACCCACTTCTAGCATTGCCACGCAATGGCATACCGATCCTTATGCGCGATGTTCCTGGGCTAATACTTCAGCAGCAACATTACCAGAACAAGA
>CAZCHZ010000126.1:0-4930 GCA_964498615.1 uncultured Legionellaceae bacterium
ACACCCGAACCCGCCTGGGAAGGTGCCAACTGTATTGAATGGACCTTATTACCTTCACCCCCTCCCTACCATAGTTTTAGCACCCCTCCACAACTTGATTGATTAAATGATGCAAACGCAAACAAAGATCCAAAAAACGGTAAAATGGATTGTGTTAATTGCTGTATTCATGTTTGGTTTTAGTTTTGCTTTAATCCCGCTTTATAATGTTCTTTGCAAAATCACAGGCCTTAATGGCAAAATAGATATCGAAAGCGCCACTCTCTATCAACCTGCTCTTTACAAAAGTGATACAATTAATCCCCAAGCAAGGTTGATTACCCTTGAGTTTGACACAACGCGTAATCAAGATCTGGACTGCGAATTTAGGCCAGAACACCCAGCCCTACAAGTGACTATTGGAGAATTAACCACAACCACTTATCATGTGCGAAACTTAAGCAACCGTACCCTACTATTGCAAGCTATCCCGAGTATTAGCCCTGGCATTGCTGCCAAATATCTTAAAAAACTAGAATGTTTTTGTTTTTCAAAGCAAACCTTAGGGCCCTACGAATCAAAAGTACTACCTTTAAGATTTTGGTTAGAACCAGAAATACCGAAGAACATAAAACGCCTGACTTTATCTTATACTTTATTTGATATCACCCATGGTTTCCAAGGACGACAAGAGGTTTCTCATGACTGAATCCACGCACTATTATGTCCCCCCCAAAAGCTACTGGCCCATCGTGGGCGCCATCGGGTTGTTTTCCATGGTGCTTGGCGGCGTAAATTTACTGCATGGACATCCCTTGGGCATTTATATTTTTTTAATTGGATCCCTTTTAACGGCTCTGATGATGGTGGGCTGGTTTTCTAATGTGATTCATGAAAGCCAAGCAGGCTTGTATAGTGCACAACTCGATAGAACTTTTCGTCTAGGGATGCTCTGGTTTATTTTTTCTGAAGTGATGTTTTTTGCAGCATTTTTTGGGGCCTTATTCTATGCCCGTCATGTTTCTGTCCCTTGGCTAGGCGGTCTTACGCTAAACAAACCCGAAACGCATACTTTACTGTGGGAAAACTTTAAAGCTGCTTGGCCCCTGCTTATCAATCCAGACCCAAGCAAATTTCAAAGCACTCTTGCTCCCATGGCGGCTTGGGGCATTCCCGCGCTCAATACCTTAATTCTTTTAAGTTCTGGGGCAACGGTTACTTGGGCACATTTAGCCTTAAAAAATGATAAACGTAGACAACTTTATATAGGCTTATTTTGTACGATATTGCTAGGAATCATTTTCTTAGCCCTGCAAGCGCATGAATATATTATCGCCTACACAGAGCTCAACCTAAAATTAAATACGGGAATTTATGGCAGTACTTTTTTTATGTTAACTGGTTTTCATGGTGCACATGTCACCATTGGCGCGATTATGCTGAGCGTTATCCTTATCCGTTGCTTAAAAGGTGCTTTTACGCCCGAAAAACACTTTGGCTTTGAAGCTGCCGCCTGGTATTGGCATTTTGTGGATGTCGTGTGGCTCTGCTTATTTATCTTTGTTTATTGGCTATAAAGAGTAGCGTGTAGCTACACCCTTCATCTAATGTTCCCCATCACAAATACATTTGTTACTTAGGGGGAACAAATTCATATTAATCATTGTCTAATTTAATGGGTTACTTTATAATGATATCATTTTGATACAATTGAATTAATACGCTAACAGCGATAATACACATAATGTTGGAGATTGATGATGAGTATACCAAGCGATAAGACTGCTTTAGTGGCTGCGGAAAAAGAAGCAAAACAATATTTCAATTTAATTAGAGACATGCTTCAGGACACTTTTTCAGGTTCCTCTGACATCACTAAACTTTTTATAGAAGCGGCAAGAAATCAGCCTTCTCTTGATGATATCATAGACAGCTTGTCTCCCGATATTCAAGCACAGATCGCTCAAAAAAAAGACGTCAGTATTGCAGAGCTAATTATCACACCATTTCAAAATGGTATGGATAAAATCAATGAAAATCCCGATAAAATAGATGCACATGCCTTCGCGGGTGGTCTTCGCAAAATGATTGTTGTTTCGTTAAAGAAATATGAAGTTTACATTACCTTGTTGCAAGAACACCCGGTAGATGAACAAACAAAAAACAATGCGCTCAAAAAAGTTGATATGCTTAAGTCATTAGATACTATTGCGAAACAATTTTATACAGACAAAGAACTTTCAGATGAACTTGGCATTTATGACGAGGACGAGGAAGAAGACGAAAAAGAAGCAAAAGAAAGTGCAGAACGTAGTCTAACTTCGTCGCAGACCTTAATTGAAAGAACGAACACAGATAAAATGTCTCGCTCATCTATTATGACGGGATCTACCGTTGCGCAAGATTTTATAAGCCAATCACCTGAAGCACAAGCCATACAAAAAGAAATAGAAGAGCATTATTTCAAGGGATATTCACGAGCTGATTTAAGCAATATCGTGAATGCGCTTGCTTTGGCGCTAAGAGAATCCTCATCCACCAAATCTCATGTTGTTACTGATTTTTACACATTTGCGAATGCGCTGAACCCCGTGCAAAAAAAATCACTTGTAAAAACACTGTCCGCATATAGTACTGAAGGGACTTTATTATTGCTAAAAACCATAAAAGAGCAGCCGGTCCAAAACAACGCAAGGTTGCGCAAGCTTTTTAAAGAAGCGCAAAAGAAATATTTTTCCGACAACTTCGATCCTATTATTATAAAATATTTTCTTGATAAATTTGAAAGAATCTCACATGATGGACAAGTACATTTCACTAAGCTGTTTTTTGACAAACTCTCTTCAACAGATAGAGGTTGGCTATTGGAAATCTTTGATAAGATTGACACTAATCAAATAGCAATCATAGATGTGCTAAGCACCTTGCTTGACAACGCTGAGCCACAACAAGAGACAAGCTCAGTGATCGCCTTATTATATTACATTATTGGTCACGAAGATGAATTTGAAGAAGAAATCGAAAATCTTAATGATTTATTTCCAGAAAGTTTTAAAAATCCGGTAAGTAACCTAGATGCCGGAAAGCAATTCGTAAGTTTATTGGCGAGTTTGTGTGAATTTCAATCCATGTTGATTGATATCCAATATGCTGAAAGCCATGCCAAAGATCATGGTGAGGATCTATTGGCACAGGAAAATAGAATTAAAACAATTAGTGAAAACTTACGCAAGTTTGAGAGAGCCGCAAAAGCATCATTAGAAAACAATAAACTTCAAAGGTTTTTAAAAGAAAATGATGTTTTCGCAGGGGCGCTCGCAAAACTTGTTGGACGTATATTTAAAAGCGAAACAACAATTGAATTAAACAACTTCAGTCATTTTAATGCAGAAATGGAAAAAATAGACCAACGTCTTGCTGTGGTGCGACAAACACTATCTGATCAGAAAGCAAAGAGTAAAAGTGTAATCACGGAAAAAGATGATGGAAAGAGTAAAAGATCTTCAGAAAAGAGGTATGCTGCATTTGATAGAGCTATGGCTAGAGCAGCTAGGGCACAGAGCGGGAAAGGAGATGTTCATAAACAATCTTTAGCATTACCCACCTCTCAAAGCCCACTGCCCTCACCAATCTCTTCCCCGACGTTTTCTCATAAGCCAAAAGCATATGGAATGATATCAGCTGTAGAAGATCAAAAAACCAAAGATGAGCTCAGGAGACTTAGAGAGGAACTTTCGAACACAAAGCTTGCCTTACAAAAAGCGGAATCGACGTCAGCACAGCATCAAAGAGAATCAGAACAAATGCGTACAGAAACAGTACAACATAGAACTGCACTAGAAGCTTCAAAAGAAGAAGCCAGGCAAAACCAAATGGCCTTGCGACAGGCTTTAGAAGATGCAAAACGTCGCGAAGAAGGCTTGGTGCAAGAGCGCAATAGCATGGTTGAAAAAGATGCCAGATTAGCGGGAGAGTTAGAAGCTGCAAAGGAGCGATTAAAGACTGAACAAAACCATTTTGCAGAGGCACTGACAAGGAAGGAAGAAGAGCTTAACACTGCTCGTGCAGAAACAAAGCGTCGTTATGATGCCCTTATGGCTGCTGAAAGAGCACGCGAGATCGCAGAGCGTCAAGTAGAAAACCGTCAAGCAGATTTGGTCGCAGCTAATAAAACGCATGAAATGCGAGTCACTGCTCTCCATGCCGATATGGAACGTGAACATAGGGCGCGTGAAGCGGCAGAACGACAAGCCGATGCGCGTCAGGTAGCATTAAATGAAGCTATCGCTGCACGCAATACTGCACAACAGCAAGCAGCTGAGCGACAAGTACGCATAGATGGTTTGCAAGGTCAATTGGCTAACGAACAAGCTGCACATGGCGTGACACAGGCAAATCTCGCGGCCGCACGCGCTCGCATTCCTGTTTTAGAGGCTGAATTAAGACAAGCACAAGCTGATTTAGCCGCGCCGCCAGGTCGTCCTCGTCGCCGATTGTAATTGATTTATTTTAAAAAAGGAAAAAAAATCCCAAACTATAGATGCAACTATTTTTAAGACGTAAAATAGCCGGACCACTGGGATTTTCAAGTGATTTACTTGGTCTGAATCTAGAGGTATCTTCCCATTCACCTTTAATTCGAATCCCATAATTATTACATATGATATATTGCAAACCTAAACCAAGCCTTAAAACACTCCTGGTTTCTCTAAAAGTACTGCCATTGGTTGTGAAATCAACAAAACCACCTGCATCTCGTAAAAAAACGACTTTATGATCAGCATGCAATCTGGTTATGCCTATCGATCCAAACAAATCAATACAAAATACCTGAATTGGCCAATATCCAATAATTGATGCATTCCAACCTTTAAACTGTGCTTTTGATAAAAATAGTTCTGGTGGAGCTACAACAGGGGTACTCAACACTCTACCCGATCCAATAGTAGCA
>CAZCHZ010000127.1:0-4920 GCA_964498615.1 uncultured Legionellaceae bacterium
CTGTAAATTGCTCAATTAACTCCAAAGAGCGTTTGGCGAGTTTTTGCGCTTCAGGCGAAGATATCGGTTTTCCGGTTTCTTTCAATTTTCTCATTTCAGAGAATATATCCTGCCATTCTTGCTGACCTGCCTTTAAGTTATCCTCTCCCATGGCATTTCTGCGTGTTTCCAATTGCGTTAATTGGTCTTCAGTAAAATATTTATCAAACATAACCGTCTCCTTTAGCGTGTCAAATAAAACCTCTATCGATGGCTTCTTGCTCTGCGCCAGTGTGTTGACGAGTTCTTTTAAGCGATCGATAAGTTTAAGCTCTTGTTTGATCTTTTCAGAGAGCGCATGGATATGCTTTTCAAGCACGGAATGTAAGGATAAACACGCATCGGAGAATAACCTTTGAATTTCCTCCAAAGAAAATCCCAGTTGCTGGAGAGACTTAATTTTTTGTAATTGCATCAAATCCTCTTCCGTATACATTCGATACCCAGTTTCAGAACGATGTTTTGGGGTTAAAAGCCCTATTTCATCGTAATGATGTAAGGATCGGACGGTAGTCCCGATTCGTTTAGCAACATCTCCCACCTTAAAAAGCATCATTTTTCTCCCGAAAATCAAACAATATAGACAGTCTAAAACCTCACGCAACGTGAGAGTCAAGCCCCCTTTATGCCTTTGGTCACTATATAATAACCAAGGGGTTTCAAGTATCGATATTAGATATTAAAATATAAATCTAATCTCGAGACTTGACCAAACTCTAAAGGCAAGGTTAGCTGCAATGCCGGATGCCTCAATCTGAAAGCCCGAGTGCAATTTTTACTCCAGGGTTTAATGACGCACAAAATGGCTCTCAGACAGTATTTTCAATTTTAGCTAACCGGCTTCGAAGCCGGATTTTTTCACCGCACAATATACGGCGATTAAACTTGCTGTTGCGGTGAATAAAAGCTATAATCACTGCAAATATTGCGGGGATTAATATGTGGATATACAAGCACCAGGATTGGCCAAACTTTACCTGGGATGCCCAACGGCTAACTTCCAAGCTAGCTGATCTCCGCTATCGTCAAGGTTGTCTGCTTGGCAAAATGGAAGGTTTGGGCTTTGAGTTTAAACGTGAAGCCAATCTTAGCACCTTAACTAGTGATGTGGTGAAGTCCTCTGCCATTGAGGGGGAAAACCTTAACCCTGAGGAGGTGCGCTCATCCATCGCACGTCGTTTAGGAATGGATATTGCTGGGCTGATACCTGCTAGCCGCGATGTGGAAGGTGTTGTGGAAATGATGCTTGATGCTACGCAGTCATTTTCCAAACCTCTAACAAAGAGGCGCTTATTTGACTGGCATGCTGCTTTGTTTCCTACAGGACGTAATGGGATGCATTCAATTATCGTGGGAAACTGGCGTAATGATGATAGTGGCCCTATGCAGGTTGTCTCTGGACCCATTGGGCATGAGAAGATTCATTTTGAAGCACCCAGCGCAGACAAACTTGAAATAGAAATGAGATCATTTCTTTCCTGGTTTGAAAAACAGAACAATATTGATCCTGTTTTAAAAGCAGGTGTTGCACATCTTTGGTTTGTTACAATTCATCCCTTTGAAGATGGGAATGGCCGTATTGCAAGAGCTATTGCCGATATGGCGTTGGCAAGGGCAGACAACATATCAGATCGTTTTTATAGTCTTTCCACGCAATTTGCATCTGAACGAAAAGACTATTACAACCAACTAGAAAAGCAACAACGCAACACACCGGAAATTACCGATTGGTTAGAATGGTTTTTGGATTGTCTTGGACGCGCAATTTCTAGCGCAGAAGATATATTGGGCAATGTACTATTTAAAGCTCAACTTTGGGACAAAATTACTCAAAATTCTGTTAATGAGCGACAGCGCCTTATTATTAATCGCATGTTGGATGATCATTTTAAGGGTCATATGAACACATCAAAATATGCCAAATTAACAAAATGCTCGACAGATACAGCTCTCAGAGATATTCAGGATTTGAAGAGCAGAAAAATTTTCATACAAAACCCTGGGGGTGGACGGAGTACTAGTTACCACTTAACAAATGAGGTTTCACAAATCTCACTGCCTTTCTAGAACAAAGGGATCAACACCTGGTATTCACTTTAAGTCAGACTTTCTTTTACCAAATTCAGGAGGAATTTGGTTGCATTGTCTTGGGGTAACAAGAGATGCTGAGGTCCGTTGGGAATAGTGGAATCATTTTTGTAGGCAGCGTTTAAGGATTTGACTTCTTTTACATCTAATCCGGCAAGTTTAGCAACTTGTTTTAAAGGAAGAGCTTTATGGGGATCCACTTCGACAAAATATGGCCGATCCTCGATCTGAGGAAGCGAGACCCTATGCAGATCTGGATGCTCAACAATTTCTGCCATGGCTAAAAGCTTAGGTACATAGTCCTGGGTTTCCTTGGGCAGGGACAAGGACCAGAAGCTAATGGGCCCTCCCTCGCTCCTTTTAGCTGAAATGGCCTTACCAACCGTCCCTTCACCTGCGTTATACGCAGCCAAAGCGAGCATCCAATCACCATGAAACATTTTATGCAAATATTCTAAATAATCTAATGCAGCCTTGGTAGAAGCTCGAATATCTCTTCGGCCATCATACAAACCATCTTGTTTTAAATGAAATACCCGACCTGTGCCTCTGGTGAATTGCCAAAGCCCTGCTGCACCCGTGGGAGAAGTAGCGGTTGGTTGGTACGAGCTTTCAAGCATGGGCAACAAAGCGAGTTCGCCAGGCATGTCACGTTTTTCCAATTCATCCATGATGTAGTAGATGTAATGCGAAG
Organism: uncultured Legionellaceae bacterium; assembly: GCA_964498615.1. Taxonomy (GTDB): domain Bacteria; phylum Pseudomonadota; class Gammaproteobacteria; order UBA6186; family Azoamicaceae; genus CAWARU01. The sequence goes on from CAZCHZ010000127.1 coordinate 2,822, forward strand.
CTTTGGCAAATTTTTGCACGGCAGACGCATTGTGATCATATTGTCTCAGGAATGTTTGTATCCGTGCATTTGCATCTGAGGACTGACCCCAGTTTCTGGGGAAACTAAATTTGCTTCTCACCCTGTTCCAGATTTGGTTCTGCATCACAAATTGGGAAGTCGTAAAAGGGCTAAGATTGCCATTGCCTTTAGTGAAACCGGTCAGTGGAAGTGCAGATAATAGCATTAAACCGATTAAGACAGCCTTAGCTGTCTTTCCGAATCCTTTTTTTAGTACTTTGCTGACCCTCCTTTCTAAATTAGAGTGATGGGTATACTTATGAGCAGCGGTATGATTTGCCGAACCAGAACTTGTATATGCATTATTCGAATGTTTTGATTTTGTCATTTAATTGACTCCTCTATTGAAAGTATACCCTCGTTCAACCTAATGGGAAGACCTTGGCAATCCCCCCACAAAATCCCCCACAATGAATTTGCCTAAACTGTCCAAATTTATATGGAACTTTGGCACAAAAAATTGCTATATTTTGTGGCAATGAGAGAATCTAAAATATGACTGAATCTACCTCAGCTATAACCTGGAATAAAAAGTGGGAAATAGCGTGTAGATACTCCATAATTATTTAAATAACTATTTACTTTTCTTTTACATTACTGTAAATCGAATGGATTCAAATAAAATATATCTAAATTAACTTAAGGTAAAATTGATGCAATTAACTTTCCAAAATTCAGGAAATACGCACTACAGGATTCATCAGGATCTTATGTCTTGTATTGCAGCTTGAAATTTGGGAATTCGAACACTTTACCTGATAAGATTATTTAAAGAAATGTTTTTTATCCAGGATAAAATTTGACATTCAATATCTATCTATTTAGAATAGAGTAAGGAATTATGCTTATTATTTTAAAATTTTAAGGAGTAGAAAATATGAGTGTAGTTTTTGATAAGACTACTACCAACTTTGAACAGAATGCAGCTTTTTATCAGAGTACCCGCTTTGAGAAGACTGAAGCTATATTTAAAAATTGGGAGCTGATAACAACAACTGAAATTAATCCAGGCAAAAAACTTAAAGCTATGGAAGCTGAATTTATGAAGAGACACGTGAATTTCAAGGGTTTCGTTAATTTAACTAAAGTGGTACCAAATAATGGGACCTTAAAAGGGAAGCCATTATATTGCATCGATGATCTAGCGTTTCTTTACGAAACTACATCCAGAGATCTCGAAAAACAAACATTTTCTTTTTTTGAATATGAAGTAACTTATGCTAAAGATGGAAAACCAGAAAAAAATATTATTGGTTTAATAGCAAAATGGAAGACAGAAACATTTCTCGATGCGAATGAAGATACAGTATTGCGTAAATTCTTACCTATAGTTATGCTTCCTAAAACAGTCGCTGCTGCCCTTCTTTTTTCTTCTTCATCAAAAACCACTGACGGTGATACTAAAACAAAAGCGGATGAACTTCAGATCCTACAAGAACAGCTACAAAAAATACTTGGATCCAGTTTTACTCATATATGTGGAATAACAGAGCAAGATGATAAAATTCGTTTTGGCATACATGGTTCCAGCCAAACTAAACTGGATATAATGTCCAGCTTAGAAAAATTGGGAGCCACAGGAACACGGGAAAAACCTGATGAAATGGATTACTGTCCGGGTCAAGCTTGTGTGACAATCATTAAGACAGCCTTGCAACGGGTTATCCAAACACAACTGTCCTCGTCCTTAGAAGCCTCTAAAGTGAGTGCTAGCTGCTAAATTCTAGAAAATCTAAAGCTTAAAGAGGTACATTGAGGTCATATAATGTACACAAAAGTGTTACCCATGTCTTCGGTACAGACCCTTTTGGACCAAAAGTGTTACCTATGTCTTCGGTATAATCTGTAACCCATGTGTCCGGTACAGACCAAAGAATTTTGGCGCGCCCGGAGAGATTCGAACTCCCGACCACCTGGTTCGAAGCCAGCGGGTCCATTTGTAACCATTTGATTTTATTAAATTTTTTAACTGCCCAGTCCCGCTACCTATGTTTAACTCTGCACAACGCTGCGCCGCTAATGGACACAAATTGACACAG
>CAZCHZ010000128.1:0-4914 GCA_964498615.1 uncultured Legionellaceae bacterium
GATATTATTCCCGAGACGGGAACGTTGTTCTCTAAAGCTGAATTAGATTTCATCGAGGAATATATCGGAGAGTATATTGAAGACCATGGAGATGTACCAAAAAATTTAAAAAAACCAAGAGGCTATGAAAATTTCAGAAATGATGAAGGGCGTTACGATCTCAGAATGAATGCGGAAACCCTGGCGTTAAAAGATGGTCGAACCATGGTTTTGAAGTATTCTCTTGACTTTGATAAATATGGCAACTGCTTTGTCCATTATGCAGGTAAACCTGAGTATGAGGACAAGCCTGATCGTCTCTTAGGAAAAGGCACCTATGGTAGGGTAATCGCTGGTCAAAAAATCTTTGATTCTAACGGTGAACGGGTTGAAAATGGGAGGTTGATTTCAAAAGGCCCTTCAAAAAATCAAGAAAATCCCGACAGGGGCTGGGTTGCTATTAAAATAATGACTCGAAAGACAGATGCAGAAGCAAAGGCGGAGGCAGAATCAGCTGATCGCCAAGCACGACAAAATTACAGGAAAGAACGCGCCATTAACCGTAAGTTAAAGAATGTAAAAGGGGCAACGACTCTTCAGTATAAAGAAAAAGGACTGATTAAAGAAATTATCATCATGCCGCTTTTGGGTTTATCGCTCGATCAATATCAGTGTGACTCCTATGATGAAAAATTAGGCTTGGCTATTGATGCCGCATTGGAACTAAGAGAGTTACACGAAAATGGCATCATTCACTGTGATGTGAAAGGACCCAATATGTTGGTGAGTCCATTTAGGGTCACAAAAAGAGTTAAGGCTATTGATTTCGGGTTGGCAATCGATAGAGAAGAAGAAGGGCTGAAAAAGGGTGAACCTTATATTTCTAATCCTCGTGGAACACCGGGATACATGTCTCCAGACATTTTTCCTCGCATTGACCCTGAAACGGGCCAACTTAAGAACGGAATGGTGTCAGAGAAAACAGATAGACATGCGCTTGGTATCTTGTTCATAAAAGATCTCACCCTCTATTATTCCATGCCTGAAGATCCCCAATTAGGTATTAGAGCCCTTATCTTGGCTAGTAAAATGACAGGCAGTCAAGCGGGCGACCATCCGACACTTGATGAGGTTGTATTGGAATTACAAAAAATAAGAAAGGATTTAAATGATAGAACAGTACTTACCCAAGAAACATCTGAAAAAATTCATGAAGAGGCAGTCGCAGCGCTTGAAAGTTTATATTTGGGATCGCGTGATCATGATTTTTGGGTAATGAATATGGGATTGGCTTGGCCTGTTGCTAGTGGCTTGAAATTGTATATGTGTAGTGTTTTTTGTCATATGCTGCTCAAGGGAGATCCAAATTACGATTATGCGTCAATCATTTTAAACGATACGCTGTTGGCTATACCGGGTTACACAGAAGATTTGCTTGAACTTCTAAAAACGTCTCAACAGACTGATCCGAGTGTTCAATTACTTTGTGATGTTATCGCTGACAGACAAAAACAATATATCCATAAAAAATTAGCACAAAATCTCGAGCGACTTAAAAAATTGTTTGATAATATAGAGGAAGAGTTTAAAAAGCATTTGGAAGCCGGAAGTTTTCCGTCCAATTTTGTTATGAAAACAATAGAAATGAGACGAGGGATTGATAATATGATCTCAAACGGAGAGCTTGACATCAAAACTGCAGAACATGCCAAAGTTGTAGAGCATATGTATGACAGAATAGGGGAAATGCAAAGAAGTGGTCTGGTTCTAAAAATCTTGCAAGAAAATAAGCAATTTGTTAAGCAAATTACAGATAATATTGCTGAGACACTTAAAACCAGCTACGTTTTGGATCAAGATCTAATGTTCAGAAAACTCGTCAATGCAGCTAAGTTTTTCATTCCTCTTGTATCGGAACCCGGTACGGAGAGGGCATTTCTCATGGGAAAATTAACTGAATTAAGCGCGACAAACATTAAAGAAGTCAAAAAGGACGCACTCAGTGCTTGGTTGTCGTCTTTCTTTGAACGCATTCCCCTAAAGCATGGGGATGAATATCAAGCGTATAGAGCGATCTGGCTTAATATATGTGAGGCCATCACCAAGCTGAAATTTAATGATTCAACTTCAATTGCTTCAATTGATAGTCTCCTTTCCCCTTTGAAAAAATCGGGGGCAGAAGCTGAATTCGATAATCTTAAAGGTGTTTTATTAGGAAATAAAGTCTTGCTATATCAATATGCTCAGAAAAAAGAAAGGCCACAACCTAAGCCACTATCTCCGGACCGCCGACAAGTTGGGCCGCATAAACCTCCCTATTAGAGCTTTGTGATACGTTTATTCCCATGATTATTTGATGAAACCTGAGTAGTTGCCAAACCAGACAAGTTCGGCAAGCGTGTTCTCAGCGTATTGAAGGCTGTTGAAAACCCTGAAGCCTTAGGCTTAGGTAGACGTTTTGCTTCTGAAGTCCTTATTCTTTCCTCCAGAATGGCTATTCTTTTTTCTGCGCGTGTTTTTTCATCTGCGAGTTGCCGATTGCTATCAAATAAGGCATGAAATTTTTGCATCATCTTAATAAAATATTCAGGATCTAGTGGATCTCCCGGAGGTAGCGGAAGCGTTTGTGTTTTATGTAGCTCGGAATAAGTAATTTCCATTGCAATGAAAGTTCTAAATTTAGCGGCTTCCGACGGAGTCGACGTATTGCTGACATTGCCTGCCAGATTAAAATATTTTAAAGCAGTTTTTAAAATGACTAATTTTTGCGGTTGAGATGCTTGGCTAAATGTTGGTTTTCCTTTATGAGCTGGGACAATATCGTGTTCTAGACTTAAGGTTTCTTGCTTTTCTTTTTTGTCCTTTACTTCCTGCATAGTTAATTTGCTAGGTTTTATGATGTTGCCCAGTTCATCTAATACAAGCGCTTCATGATAGATCAATTTTCCTATTTCACATTGGGCTTGACAATAATCTTCCATAGAATCCATTGTGACTTTACAAAAGATCTGATAGGCTAAAAAAGCTATTGTTTGGCGATGTAGATCTTCGTTTGGAAAAAAGGATGTCATCATCCTGCTTGCAACTGAAAAATAGCCTTTGGCTCGTTCTTTTACTGAGTCTATGCTCTCAATCATATGTAAAGCACGGTTATATTGGTCTTGTATTTGTTTATTTGTCCATGTTTTCAAATTTCTTCTGATTCTCAATAAAAGACCTTCTGCCACTACAAGGTTTTGATGCAAACGTAGGGCACAATTCAAGACGGATTCTTCAATGTTTGCGGCTCCTTCTGGAATGGTTCCTTCGGGTACTTCCATTCGCGCTTTTGCATTGACATCAGCATCATTTTCTAACAGCGTCAATGCAATAGGTACATTGTTTGAATTTATAGCAATATAAAGAGGGGTTTGTCCTAGAGCATTTCTTTGATGTACACTCGCTCCCGCAGCTAATAAATCATCAACGGTTTCGGTAACAGTGGCATCATTCGCGGCAAGGCGCATTAATTTTTGCGCGGCTGCCAATACAGTCTTGATAGGGGTAAAATCTCTATAGGTTACCCCTGGTTTATTATTACGTTCTAAAAGTTCAATATATTGAGTGATATTACAATCGGGTACATCATAAAATGTTAGTGTAGATTTCATATCTACATCCATGCCCTGAGAAAGAAAATATATAAAAATTTTAGCATGCCCGGAACAAATACAGGCCCATTTGGCCATGTTATCGCAATCTTCAGCGCCGGCTTCCAGCAATAGCTTTACCACTGCTAGATGTCCAAAGATTGAGGCGCTTGTGATTGCACGTCCAATTTCAGAAAGTACATCCAGAGATTTTACAAAATCTTCCGCATTCAAACGGCTTTTTAAAATGTGTAATATACATGAAACAGTATCTGCATGACCGAACTTGGAGGCTATGTGCAAGACACCTGGCGGTTGTTCTAGTCTTTGAGGAAGAATTGTGGTGAAATCACCTGCTGTGATACATGTTTCTAATAATTGCCCTACAAGCTGTGTTTGTCCCTTCGCTGCAGCGTCAAGCAGTGCTTGGTTTAGATCTCTTGTGTCTTTTGTGGATTGCAATCCTTTCCTTAATGCCTTTTGTTCTTGCACAATATCTCCTTCGTTTATGTTCAAATCTTGAATTGGGTGTATATTAACATTTCTATTTTGTTTTATCAATTCATGACATAGATCATTTCCATATTCATCTAATTAACCAACTTCGATCGGGTGCATCTAAAAGTTTTACTTTTAAAAAAGAAAATGTTGAAATAATAAAATTCAGGTATGAATGATGAGGGATCGATTATATGACGATTACGGTAAAAGCTTTGTCCTTAAAGATGGCTAAGAAAATGGCAGAGGCGGCCGAATCTAAGGCCCTAGAACAAGGTTTGAAAATTGTGATAGCGATTATGGATAATCATGGCAATTTAAAGTATTACCATCGGATGGATGGTAATAATCTTATCAGTGTGCGAATGGCACCATTAAAGGCCCTCACCTCTGCCAGTATTCCGATTTCAAGTAAGGCCTTAGCAGAACGTAATGAAAAGACCCCTAATGGGCCCTATCTTGGTGTGACTGGGATTGTCTTGCTTGAAGGGGGATTGCCCATCATCACAAAAGATGGTCAACACATAGGTTCAATTGGGATCAGCGGTGCCTCTCCAGAGTTAGATGGTATCTGTGCGGAAGCTGCTATGAAAGCCATAGAAGCGGATTTATAGTGAAGTGTGGTCCCACACCTAGCTAACATTTAGAACGTTAGGTAAATAGATGTCATTACCATCCTTTGAAACAAAATGGGTTAAATATTGCATTTTGCCATAGACGATCACGTTCTTTTTTGGATAATTTTGCTTCTTCGCAGGCTTGATCCCAATATTTGCCAAGCATGCTGACCATTTCATCGATTAATTCA
>CAZCHZ010000129.1:0-4911 GCA_964498615.1 uncultured Legionellaceae bacterium
GCAGGGAATTCTGCTTGTCGATTGGAGCGTGAAATTAAAATATGTCCGGATTCTAAAGGTTCTCTTAGGACTTCGAGCACGCGTCTATTAAATTCTGGTAATTCATCTAAAAATAATATGCCATGATGTGCCAGTGAAATTTCACCGGGTCTGGGGTTTGTGCCCCCACCCACCAAGGCAACACCTGAAGCAGTATGATGTGGTGCACGAAAGGGACGTCTACCCCATTCTGGTGGTTCTTGTGATTGCGAAGAAAGAGAATGTACGGCCATCACTTCCAAGGCTTCATCATTGGACAGAGGCGGTAATATTGTGGGTAAACGCGAGGCTAACATCGTTTTGCCAGTGCCCGGCGGGCCTATCATCAATAAACTGTGTCCACCGGCTGCAGCAATTTCAAGCGCTCTTCTTGCATGGGGTTGTCCATGCACTTCTGCTAAATCAAATTGTGTCTGATAGGAAAATGTTTGCAGGGAGGGGATTTGGGGGCTAATCAATTTACGTTGTGTGAGATGTGCATACACTTCCAAAAGATGTTGTGCACCGAAAACAGTTGTGTCGCCAGGCAAGGCTGCTTCTGTGGCATTGCTTGCAGGTAAGATCAAAGCACGTTTTGCAGAGCGTGTACCCAGCGCAAAGGGGAGCGTGCCTTGGATGGGACGCAGCTCGCCAGAGAGTGCCAGTTCTCCTGCAAATTCATAATCTTTAAGCATTTTACGTGGCAGTTGTCCTGAAGCTGCCAGAATACCTAATGCAATGGGTAAATCAAATCTTCCGCCTTCCTTGGGGAGATCAGCAGGGGCCAAATTCACAATAATTTTACGACTGGGAAATTCAAAGTTGCTATTGATAAGCGCACTTTTCACTCTATCCTTACTTTCTTTCACGGCAGCTTCTGGTAACCCCACCATGACAAAACCGGGTAATCCATTTCGAATATGAATTTCGACCGTGACAAGAGGGGCTTTGATCCCAATTGATGCACGACTATAAACTACCGCAAGCGCCATCTGTCCTTCTCCCCTTGCTTTGTTTTGCTATAAACCTTTAGGGCGGCAGAGTGACAGATTTTTTAAAGGACGTCAAATAATAAGATTTCTAAGAAAAGATGGGTATTCGTTCTATTCATGAATTTATTTATGTTATATAATACCAAGTATTAAAATAAGAGGAAAAATATATGTTAACTAACTCAGAAATGGCGGGTAGAAGAATTTTAGAGCTTATTTACAACATAAAATTCAATCGTTTCAAACAGAGTGTTTTTATTCTGCCAAAGTTTTTTGATTATCGTTATTTTCAAACGTATCGAGATGCCTTACAGCTTGAGGATGAGGATTTAAACACGCTTGAATTATTGGCTGATGCCTTAAATCACAATGATTTTATAGAAACCTTAGATCTTAGTAAAGCCGCCTTAAAACTTGATGCCATGATGCTCTTGATTGATCTTTTGGAAACCAACACTAGGATTACAAAAATTTATTTACCAGAAGATACTGATGATGAAGACCAAGAAAATACAGTTGAAAAGTTGCTCAACAAAATTCATTTACTGTGTTTTAATAATAAAATAAGAATGTTTGACAGAAAACAAAAAGAGCAGCATGACAAAAAAGAAGAATGTGAATTAGTCATTGGGGAAAGCGATGAAGCTGATACCCATCAGCTTCAGTACCGTTATGCATGGCAATCAGAAGAACATATTGGAGAAAGATGTGAAAATAATACCCATCAGCTTCAATACCCTTATTCATGGCAATTATCAGAAGAATACATTTGCCAATTATTTGATTTTTTAGAACAACATCCTTGCTTTACTTCATTAAAATTTCACAAGGTGCCATTTCAGCTAAAAGTTGTTGCACTTGAATCAGATGATGATAATGAATCAGAATCAGAATCAGAAGATGAAGAAAATGCAATGGATCCAATCATTGAAATTTTTAAAAAACGTTTAAAAGAAAACAGAACAGTGAAAAAACTTATATTTACAAAATGCCGTTTTTCTACACAGGCAATGAAAGGCTTAGGGGAAGGAATTGAAGAAAACGCTCATCTCCAGGTGCTGGAATTCGACCATAACCGTAAAGGTCAATTTCTATTGGCAAACCCAATTCTTGCAGCATTATATATCAATAGGACAATTCGTACATTTTCTTGGAATTGTAAAGTAACCTATGATGGCATATGCTTTGATGGAGATACCGACAGGATCTTGGAAAAAGTATTGATTGTCAATAAAACGCTTACCCATCTTTCCTTACGTGAAACGGGCGAATGGCAAACAGATGACATGAAAATATTATTAAGAGGGTTAAGCAGAAATACTTCTTTGCGATCTTTAGATTTATCTGGATGGGACTTTCGTTTCTTCCCACCTGATGATCTATCAGAAAGATGGCGAACAACTGCTGTGCGTGTTTTCAAAAAATTAAGATATCTAAATTTAGCCAGCGGTTGGCCTACAAATTTAACAGATATTGATCTTTTTAAGAGTATTGAAGATAAAAACTGCAGACTAGAAAGATTGCTTTTTACGATAAATTATGACCCCCGAAATATTGAACGTTTAAGTGAAGCATTGTCAAAAAATCAGAGTTTAAATAGTTTGTATATTATGTTCTGCACATCTTATGTTAATGAAAATCATGAAGTCCAAACACCTACAGAGGCCTTAAAAAGCATGGCTGCTCTTCTGCCACCCATTTTGAGAAGACACCCAAAATTGCGAAACATTGAAATTGGTATCTTTAATAATGATGCAGATGAAAGTGATCTTAAACTCAAAGATGAGGTGCTTTCTACATTACAAACCTCATTACAACTGGTTTGGAATTTCAATGTTTTTCTAACAGGCACATTGCCATCACAACCCATGAAACCAAATCCTTCTCCTATATATACTGCATTTGCAAACTCGACAATTTATGATCCGCGTTTGCTTGGAGAAATTGCTGAAATGTGCCTCTGGCGTAAAATAAAGGTCCCCAAAGCTGAGAAGGTGCCGGCCGAGGTTCTAGAAGATAACACTATGCTAGATGATAATCCAAGGCCGCATAAGAAAATGAAATAACAGCCCTGGTCACAAATACCCTCGACCACAGCCGTCATCCCCGCGAATGCGGGGATCCAGTGAAAGATTTCAGTTGATAGAAAAATTTAATTTTTGTAAAGATCCTATGTTGGGCAACATCTTAAATACAGGCCAACACAGTGTTTTGCAAATGGTTTTACATTAACGCTGTACGCTTTGGTTCTGGTAGTGCGCTTGTGAACTTATATTCTTGTGCATCAGTGACAAACGTATCCATCATGCGCATATAAATAGGGTGCAGTCTTGCAATAACCCCGGGGATGCAGCCACCTTTATCAAGGATATTATCGCTGATAGATTGCAAAATGGTCTGATTGGGGCCTGAAAAGAGGTACTACCCCCTTAAAATCTTTTCTTCAATGCCATAAAAGGCTTCTGGGGTTGCATAAATAACCAGTATATCGTTAGCTTCTATTACCATCGTAGGGTCTGGATTAGAATATCGTATTGATCCGCGGGTCAGCACTTTGATAGTAGCGGAACTATAGGCTTCATTGATCACCTGTAAAGTTTTACCAATGGCTTGCGCATTTTCAGGCACTGTAATGGTATGTAAACCCATTCTCGCAATTTCTCTGTCTTCCAATAGATTGACATCATCAGTGCCTTTGAAAAACCCTTGCATCATTTGATAACGATCGGTATGAATTGCGCGTATCTTTAATAAGATGCGAGAAGCGGGCACACCTAACATTAAGAGTAGATGAGAGGCTAACATCAAGCTTGCTTCTAAAGATTCTGGGACAACTTCTGTTGCACCTGCTTCTTGGAAAGCTTTTAAATTAGAATCGTTGCGAGTGCGTACAAAGACAGGAATATCTGTTCTAAGCGCACGAATATGACGCAAAGTTTCAAGCGCTGCAGGTTCATCTGCAAAACTGATCACGACCATTCTTGCGCGACCAAGGCCTGCTGACATCAAAATTTCAGGACGTCTTGCATCTCCATAAAAAGCATTTTCACCCGCGAAAGTCGCAGAAGAAATTCGAATGGGATCTAAGTCTAGCATCACAGAAGGAATGTTTTCTTGTTCTAAAAATCTTGCCAAAATTTGACCCACACGACCAAACCCACAAATAATGACGTGATCTTTCATTTCAGCAGTATGCTTGGCAAGTTCATGGGGCTTTTGTTCCACGAGAGGAAGATCGCCTGATTTTTTAAAGATGTCATGAAATAACCAGTGGCTTAGAAATTTATTGTATCGAATTAAAAAAGGCGAGAAAAACATGCTGATGACAACTGCTGCAATCAAGACCTGGCTTTGGACCGGATCAATCAATTTATGTGTGATACCCAAGGTTAAAATGACAAAACCAAATTCGCCACCCTGTGCCAAAATCAAACCGGTGCGAAAAGATTTTTCGATGGACACGCGGCTTACCCAACGTGTTAAAAACATAATTAACAAAGTTTTAACGACGAGTAAACCAATAAGAATAATGACCAACCAATACCAATATTTCGGCAGATCTGCAATTTGTAACAAGGCACCTACGGTAATAAAGAATAATCCCAATAAAACATCGCGGAAAGGACGAATGTCAATTTCAATTTGATGGCGGAATTCAGTTTCTCCCAGCATCAGGCCGGCTAAGAAGGCACCTAAAGCGAGCGATAATTGCAATTGATAAGTAAGCCATGCTGCTCCCAGCACTACTAATAATACTGTCAACATGAATACTTCTGTGGAATGCGCTTTTGCAACTTCATGAAAAAGGGGTCGTAATAACCATTGTCCTGCTAGGGCTAAAATAATACAAACAAACAATCCCTTGGTTAACGCTATCATCAAGGGCATCAAAAGAGGCGCA
>CAZCHZ010000130.1:0-4902 GCA_964498615.1 uncultured Legionellaceae bacterium
ATAAGAATAGTTCTGTTGCTTCCAGATGGATTGCAAGAATGCAATTTATATCCAGTGCCATCGCCTGCACTGCCATATATTTGAGTATAGCTAGAACCCATTGAGGCTGCGGTATTATCGCTAGGCTGTGCGCTCATATGTCTTCCTCCATATGACTTTAAAATTAATAAAAATTTTACTTGAATTCCATGTGTATCTATACAAACTAATCAATTGTGCCTTAAATTTTTTGTAAAAACAATGCTTAAGTATAAAAAACATGTTCAATTATGCATAAATGTCATCGTTCTTTAAAAATACACAGGTAATTTGATAACTATGATAGTTTTATATTATGATGTTAATGTTGATTGATAGGTTGTAGGTTACAGTGCGTTAATTGGGTAACAGGTGTATGTCATATTTACAAAGCAGTGAATTTAAATTTATCTTTATTACTAATGTTGCTAAATTAGCGCAATATGCCGTACATGCATCCGTGCAACGTATTATGGTCGATTTAGAAATCATGGGTAAGGTAGAAAGGCAGGGGCATATCAATAGCTTGATTAGTCGACACAACATGGAGGATGTCAAAAAAATACGTAAGGCGGTACCTGAAGCCGAATTAATTGTGCGTTTAAATCCCATTTATGAGAAAACGCAGGAAGAAGTCAATCAAGCTATTTCTTATGGTGCAGATTTATTAATGTTGCCCATGTTCAAAACCCTTGCTGAATTAGAATATTTTTGTGAGTGTGTGCGTGATAGAGCTAAAATAATACCTTTAGTGGAAACGCCTGAAGCACTCAATTTGCTATCTCAGATAGTTGAGATGAAAGACACAATTTCGGAAATTTATCTTGGATTGAATGATTTGCACTTGGCTTATCATTTGAATTTCATGTTTGAATTACTTTCCGATGGCACCGTTGAAAGTTGTGCCAAGATTATGTATGATGCCGGGATAAAGTTTGGATTTGGCGGTATTGCGAGGATTGGAGAAGGGTTATTACCCGCTGAAAATGTGCTTGCCGAGCATTTGCGCTTAGGATCCAATACTGCCATTCTGTCTCGCACTTTTTATAGATCAGATTCAAAAAGCAACGAATTAAAAGCACAACTAGACTTTATACATTAAATAAATCGTTTAAGGCAAGCTGAATCAATATTACGCGGACGTTCTTTAGAAGAAATAACACGAGATCAGCAGCGTGTGGTTGCAAAAGTGAAAGATATAGTCAAAACGATAAATAACCAGAACATTATGTATGAAAAGGCTGTTTGATTGCGCTTTTGCAGTTATGCTTTTGTGGCTACTTTTACCAATTTTTATCATCATCGCTTTGATGATATATTGTGATTCACCTGGAAGTATATTTTTCTGTCAAGATAGAATTGGGTATAGAGGTTTAAAGTTCACAATGTATAAATTTAGAACAATGGTAAACAATGCAGAATTTATAGGGCCATATTATACCATCATCAATGACAACCGTGTCACTAGATTTGGAAAATTCTTACGAAGAAGCAGCCTTGATGAACTGCCTCAATTAATCAATATACTGAAAGGTGATATGAGCTTTGTAGGTCCGAGACCAGAGGTTTTTGAACAACAAATTTTTTACACGCCCAGCGAATGGGAACGAAGACATTCAATGCGACCTGGTATCACTGGCATGGCGCAAGCGGGCCTTCGATCGAGTGCTAGCATGGAGGAAAGAAAATATCTTGATTTTTTTTACATTAACCAAGCTTCTTTCTTTTTAGATATGAAAATTATAATAAAGACAATTAAACAAATTTTCTGTACTGGAGGAATATAAAATAAGATGTGCGGCATTTTTGGTATTTTTGAGCGCACAGGAAAAAAAGTAGATGTCGATATGTTGTCATTAATGGGACAATCTCTTCGACATCGAGGTCCAGACGATCATGGGATATATGTTAAAAATGGGGTGGGAATTGGTAATCAAAGACTTGCGATTGTAGATATCAAAAATGGTCATCAACCGTTTATTTCAGCTGATGGAAAAACAGTGGTCGTGCAGAATGGTGAAATTTATAATTATGTAGAATTGGGAGAAAAATTAAAAAAAGAAGGCCTTTCTTTAAAAACGCGTAGCGATACGGAAGTAATATTATTGTTATATGAGTATTATGGCATCGAATTTGTTTCATTATTAAACGGCATGTTTTCTATTGCCATTTATGATGGTCGCCAAGATAAACTATATTTAATTCGGGATAGGATAGGTGTGAAGCCTTTGTATATTTTTGATGATGGTAAAAGATTTCTTTTTGCTTCAGAGATCAAAGCATTATTAAAAACAAATATAGAGACGGAAATTAATTTGCAAGGCTTGGATCTTTTTTTAAGTTATAATTATGTCCCACCCCCGCAAACCATATACAAAAACATTTTTCATTTATTGCCGGGTCATTTTCTGTGTGTTGATATCAAAGGTCAGAAAATGCAACAGTGGTGGGATCTTGCTAAACAGCATGTTGTTCCGAATAAAAAAGAAGAGGTATGGATTAAAGAAATACAAAAAACGTTGGCAGATGCGGTGAGAATTCGTGTGCCAAGAGAGGTACCTTATGGCGCTTTTTTATCTGGCGGTATTGATTCAGCTTCAATTGTGGGGATGATGGCAGGTGATATTAGGCGCCCAATTAAAACTTTTTCTATCGGTTTTCAAGATCCTAGATTTGACGAGACGGCTTTTGCGAAAGAAATAGCCACACGTTTTAATACAAATATGTTTACAGAAAAATTAGGATCTGAGTTAATCGATGATTGGCCTTTGATTACGCATTTTTTAGATCAGCCCCATGGCGATGTTTCCTTTCTTCCAACCTATCGTCTTTCAAAATTAGCAGTAGAACAAGTGAAGGTTGTGTTGACTGGGGATGGAGGGGACGAATTATTTGCAGGTTATGATAAGTATCAAAGTTTTTTTTCTAAAAACAAGGATATTAAAACACAAGCCGAATTTCAGAATAAGTATTTTGATACATTATCATTGTTTAATGAAACACATAAGAGACAATTATACCATGAGGACATATTACAAGAAATGTCCGGCATCGATCAATATGGGATGTTAGATACAATCCTGCAAAAAGTGCGGCATATGGATTTTATTAACCAAGCACTTTATTTGGATACTGTATTATTGTTGCCAGGGAATAATTTGGTAAAACCAGATCGTATGGGGATGGCTGTTTCTTTAGAAGCACGCATTCCACTCTTAGACTATAGAATGGTTGAATTAGCATTTACAATGCCTGGTAACCTAAAATTAAAAGAGGGTATTACAAAATATATTTATAAAAAGGCAGTCGTAGATTTGCTTGGTAAGCAAACAGCCTATCGTAAAAAACAAATGTTTACAGTACCCATTGGAGAGTGGTTTAAAAATGAAATTTCAGTATTATGCAAAAGCATTATTGAAAGCATGCCTACTGATGAAGGTGCTTTATTCAAGAAAACAGAAATCTCACATATGTTTGCGGAACATCAGAGTGGCAAAACAAATTTTACCAAGGAGTTACGCGCGATATTTTCCGTAGAAATTTGGAGGAGAATTTTTATGAAGAAAAAGTATTTATGTCATTCGGTCAGTTGGTCTGAGCTCTTATAATATGGCATATCTTCTTGAGGGGTTAGTGTCAATTTTATTTTTGTTCGGGGTGAATCTGCAGTTATTAAAATTTAAAATATTACCGCAAGCATTAGATTTATGGAATATGAATGTTTCATTAAAAGATATTATTTTTCATCCGCATATGCCGCGTTATCTTTTGGTATACCCATTGCTTGAGATTTCTCAAACATTAGGTGTAAATCCTGATGCATTTTTCTCTTCCATCATGGCAATCCTAGTGCTTATTTCAGCATATTTATCAATAAAAATAAGTCGAATTTTGTTGGGGAAACCATTAGAAGCATGGTTACGGCTTTCGTTAATGAGTTTTTTTATAGTACTCTCAATTTTTATGAATGGCCGAGGTGTGTATGCAATGCTTGGATTTTTGTTGCTCACTTTGGCAATGCTCTTGTGGGAAAAAAACACAATATCAAAAGGTATTTTTATTACCTATATTGGCTTGGCAGTCTGGTTGAGTAGTGTGAGTAGCGGAACGCTTACCGCAGTTATTGTAGCCTTAAGTATGTGGCTGTTATTTCGTGTTTTAAAGAGCATTGGATATCTTCAAAGAAGAGATTTTATGTTATTACTATATCTGTGTGTCATTTTTTCCGTGCCTGTAGTTTTTTATTTAAAGACGTTTATAGTTAAAAATACTGAATATTATGGCGGGGGGAGTGAAGGAGTAATCGGTATGTTAGATCATGGTCTGGGGGGAGTAAGTCATTATTTTAATACCCTGTTCCAATTAGAAAGTGGTGGTGTTTTCTTATCATGTTTGCTTTTGATGTGTTGTGGCTTAATGTATGTATTTTTTTTATTGAGTGTTAGGCCTTGGCGATTAATAAGCTATTTGATAGGCGTTGTACTTCTTTTTGGCATGTTTGGTTTGTTTACCTTGGCGATGGTCATTCCATTTGTTGGCATTGTGTTTGCCGTGATGCTTTCTAAAAAAACCAAAGGATTAGATTGTGCTAACCATTCTGTCAAAATTCTTGACAGTATAGTCTGATAGGTGTTGATAGAATGATAAAGTATGCGACACCCGTTTTCATCGGGTTACTTCTAGGACGCTTTCTTGGTTTCATAAGAGAGATGCTATTAGCTTCAAGATTGGGTGTTTCAGCAGAAGCGGATATCGTCAATTTAAGTTTAACGCTGCCCGATATGCTGTCAGATATTTTAATAGGCGGGGGATTGTCTGCAGTATTAATTCCTGAATTCAAACTACTTTCAAAATTTGATGGGCAGCGCTTGTTTGCTGGGATGA
>CAZCHZ010000131.1:0-2679 GCA_964498615.1 uncultured Legionellaceae bacterium
GATCACAATAAATTCTTTTCAGTAAATAAGCGATACGCTGAAGCATTGAAGGTAAAATCAGATCCGAACGCTTTTGCAGATGCAATTCATAAAGCCGGATATGCAACCGATCCCAACTACGCTAAGGTACTGAAGCAAATAATAGGAATGATTAAAAAAGAACTAGCATGAAATACATAATCCGCATATTGCTAATACTTATTTCTGCAGCCTTAATCTGGCTATGCATTCCGAAATCATGCACTACGAACCCGGGAGAAATGGAACAAAAGGCAATTCATTCTTTGAAAGTAGATTCCATTCAGACGGCAATCACAAACCGGATCAATGCAAAGAACGATTCGATCGTAAAGGCGTACAAAGACTCATTGCAGCAGCTCAAATCAAAGACTGAGGTATTATCATCAAAGTACTATGCATTGCGGGCCACGGTAAGCAAACAAAAGGCGGTCCGGATAGATTCGTCAACGCAGATTATTGAAGTTCCTGCGATTGAGTATAATGCATCGGTGAATTCCGGCAACATGTGCGATTCGCTGCTGATGTACCAGGATCAGGAACTGGCCATCAAGGATTCAATAATCAGCTGCCGGGAGATACAACTCACAGCAGCACAAAAGGAGATAACCACAAAAGAGCAAGCTTTGCAGGATCTTATCGCATTGAATAAACAGAGGGAGGCGGAATCCGAAAAGGCTCACAAAATAAATAAACGCATTCCATTGATCGCTACTTTATCGGCATTCGCTGGATCTATACTCACAATCATACTACTTAAATAAAATGGCAAAACAACTATCAGGTACAATTAAATTCTACAATTCAGAAAAAGCATTTGGATTCATTCTCCCAGACGGTGGAGGTAAAGACGTATTCTTCCACATATCAGGTTTAGGGACAGAAATGATTCTCGAAAAAGATGTTCCGGTATTCTACGATGAAGAGGACGGTAAAAAAGGAGTTCAGGCGGTGAACATTGTTCCGGCGTAAAAATAACATACCAATAACACGCTATAGGCTTAAGCTGAGAGTGCAAATTTATTGGTGTTTACCCAAGCACCTTCATTGATTTGAGGGTGTTTTTTTGTTTTATGAATAAAAAATATTGATTTGGTGGAATATTTTTTAATGTAAAATTGTGCGTTTTAGCCAAATTAAGCACTTTTTAAAAATAAATGTAAAATATTTGTCCTTTCACTTGCATATATGCAAGCTGTACATTACCTTTACACTATCAAATTAAAAGAGACCGGAGCAGGTCGCTAAACTCTGCAAAATGATTATGAAAAATTTATCTCAATTCTCAAACATCGTTGATTCAATTGAAATTGCAAGAACCGAAATGGTAGAATTTTTTACTCCGTTAACTGAAATTGATTCTGACTTAATTTGGGCTCATATTAAGCAGAGGAATATTGGCACTGAAAGAGCTATAGACGAATATGGTGCTGAATTAAATGTAACATCTTATGAGTGTTACATTGACTCGGGTAGCGAAGATTACTACTATTTTCAATTATCAGAAGAAATATTATGAGCATCACACCACAATCAGAAGGCCGCAAGTTAATTGCGGCCTATCTTAAAGAACGTAGAATAGAACTTGAAATGACCTGTAAGCAAGTGGGGGATCTTGCCGGGCTTTCAGAATCTACTATATGGAGAATCGAAGAGGGAAAGTTTAGTCCGTCTTTGGATACGTTCTTAAAGCTCACAACCGCCTTAAAATGCTATTTCTTCCTTGAATCGAAAGATGGAGATACAGAAAATGCAAACTGGATGCGAGAGCGATGGGGAAAGCCAAATCCAAACTAAATCAAAAAAGCCGGATCAATTAAGTTCAGGCTTTTTGTTTTGTTCAACTTTTACCAGCGATAGTATATAGAAGAGGCTCAAATATAATCGGTTTTTCTGAGAATTTGGATTGTATTTTAATTTTTTTAAATTCTGTTATGAAAGGCGGAATTAAATTAGGCTTAGATGGCAAGGATATAGAATATGAAATCCTTTTGAAACGCATTTACCCAACCCAAATAGAAGCGAAAAGAAACGGGGCCAGCGCATCTCATATTAAAAACCTTGCATACACATATTTCAATTCTAATATTCCCGGGCTTTCAAACTATGGAGATCAGCTGACAAAAGTAATGTCCTATCTAACCAAAGCAATTGATATTTTGCTTCGATGGGATTTATCATTGATAGAAATCAGACAAGTAAAAAAGAATAAACGAATGCTGCAGCATGTAACGAACCATACCCAACTATATCCGATTATCGAAAACCTACTACATATAACTGATAGGTTCTTTACCCGTTCCAACAATGTTCCAACAATTCTTTAAATACGGTTAAATATAATGCTTAATTAAAGGCAATAAATACATGTAATTTCCTGTATGTTAATCATAATGATGAAATAGGTGTAATTAACAATGGAGTCTCCGACTCCACACTAATGTATATAGCGTATTGAAAATCAGTACGCTATATTATTTTGTTCCAACAGTGTTCCAACATTTAACCCATTTCATCTATCAAAGCATCTACAGCTTCACTGTCGAAGTCTGCCAGGTAGCTTTCATTTGTTGAAAGACTTGAGTGTCCTAAAGCATCGCTGATTGCTTTAATATCTTTGGTTTTTTTCCTTGCATTATCAGCCCAAGAATGCCGGGCCAT
>CAZCHZ010000131.1:2689-4881 GCA_964498615.1 uncultured Legionellaceae bacterium
AATTTTTAAACAATTTAACAATTTTAATTTACTAAAGCTTCTAAGGCTTAATGTTGGAGTTTTGCAAGGTGGCTTTCAGTTGTTGAAGGCTTTAAGGTTCTTAAAGCTTCTCGATTTGTTTAATATCTTTGGTTTTTTTCCTTGCATTATCAGCCCAAGAATGCCGGGCCATGTGTGTATGAATATTCTTTTCAATCTCGTTTTGAGATGCAAATAATTTCAAATTGTAATTAATCTGAGAAGTAATAGATTCAATTTTCTTGTGAAAGCGATCTCCGAAACTTATTAATGCATCTTCCTGAAGGAACGGGAAAACATATCCCTTTTTCTTCTGCCGGTAATGTTTGAGAATTTCTAATGCACGTCCATTCAGTTTTATATTTTTGAGTTTTTTTGTTTTCCCCATCGTGTAAAACCACCTACCTTTCACAATAGCTTCCCATCTCATTTGAATCACATCCGATACTCTAGCCCCGGCAGCATAGTATTGAATAAGGAATACATTTACCGCATGCTGTGTAGTTTCTAAAGCTGCAGGATTGTTTTCAAAGATTGATATTTCATCAGGGGATAAGCGTTCCTTATTTGTCCTATAACGCTTCATTTTAAAATCGCGGAAAGGATCTGTTTTGAAGTGACCTGAACGGATAGCCTCGGCAACTATCGTACGAAGGAAAACTAATGCTCTATGACATGTTGTAGGAGCTTTCTTTGATAACATAAACGATTCATACTTACAAATGAATTCATAAGTAATAGAACTGAATGGTACCGGCTTCTTTTTTGTATAGTCTATGAAGTTATTGAGATGACTTTCGTACTTGCTTTTAGAGGAAGGAGATAGGTGTTCATTCCGGATAACCATGTGGTCTTTCCAAAACTGGATGAAGTCGGACGATTCCGTACCTTTTATTCTTGATTCGATCTGTACAAGGGTGACATCCGGATCCTCTGAAGTGATCTTCGTAACCTTGTCAATGATCTTCTTTATGGTAACATTCTGCTGCTCTGAATTCCCAAGTGTTGCACGTATCCAGTTACGTTTCTCATAGTTCCCCTTTTCGTTCCAGTGTTTCTTATCGATGCGAACGCCTGCGGAGTGGAGGATATAGTCACGATCTTTAGTGATACGAATGAATACCGTATGAGTATTATCTGAATTTACTCTGTTTTTAATGATCGCCTTTAGTGTAACTGGCATAATTGTCTGAATTTTTACAATTATTCTTGTACAAGAAAAAAATGTGAATAACTTTGTGCGTTTTTAATTTTTAATCCATCTAGCTATGTTATACCTTTTTGTATCTAACCTTTATTACAGAACAGCGATTAGGATTGTGAGGCTTTACCTAACTGTATGTGCGCCTGTTTTGCAATCTCCATGTACTGTGCCAATTGGTCTTTCAGTATTTTGTTCTCTATGCGCATTTCTTGTGCTATTTCTTTCCATTTAGATACCTCTTCACCTTCAATTAGATTCTTCTCAATTGCTGTAGCGTGTTTTTTATCGTCCCCATCAAAAAAATAAGTGATGGGGACTTTAAATATATCGGCTATTTTCTGGAGCATGTCAATTGTCATGTTATTTCTGCCCAACTCCCAATGAGAAATTTGCGATTGAGACTTACCCAATTTAGCCGCCAAATCTTCCGCAGTAATCCTCTTTTCTGTCCTCAACTGCTTGATTTTTAAACCTATACTTTTCATTGAATATTTTTATTTAATATTTATATTAGTAATACTTGTATATTAGTATTGCTAATTATATATTTGTACATAATTAATTTAATTACTTTAATTAAGTAAATAATATGAGCAAAACCAAAACTTTAAGTGATTTTACCACTTTAAATGTTAAACAATCTACAGCAGATAATATCAAAACCCTAAATGTCAATGATATTACAATTAAAGGAGAGGTTGTGCCAGTTTATCAAACTATTGATGAATTAGTGTCGGCAGAAATAGAAAAAAGAGGGTTAAAAAATTTGCCCCCTAACATTAGCAATACTAATATATAATTAGCTGTACTGTGCAGGTAGCATCACTGGAACAACACGAAGCCTTAGCCAAAGAGGTACAGAAATTAAAGGATATGATTCATAAGATGTCTGAATCGCCTCTGTACCTAGAATGGGTAACACTTGAACAGGCTGCAAAGCTTCTTAAAGTGAAAGCAAAGGTGACGGTAT
>CAZCHZ010000132.1:0-4852 GCA_964498615.1 uncultured Legionellaceae bacterium
CAAAATGGTATGATCCTATTGCTGCTACACAAAGAGATGTTGATGTTTTAGCTGATAAACCCGTGCCAGAGTACCATAACTATGGTTCAAGACTCATTTTAAAAGGATTTCTAATAGGAACGCATGACTTGAACCAAGCAATGATTGGCAAAAATGAAAAAATAACAGCAGCTGATATTTATTGTTTGCATAGTTTATTTATTGATGAAGATGTTTTTAGTAGATGTCTCGATCTAACACTTATAGCTCCTAATTGGCAAATTATAAAAAAACGAAAAATTGATCTGACAGGAAACATGGGCTGTGATGTGCCTGAAGTGAATGCAAAATTCGGGTTACCAGGAAATCCAGGTTTTAATGGCGGAAATTTATATGCTAGGGGCATAGATTTTTATAATCTATCAATGCTAACAATTAACGTTAGTGGGGGTTCTGGTGGAACAGGTCAGGCAGGAGGTAAAGGACCCAATGGAAAAGAGGGCGGCCATGCCGGAAGAGAAGTGGTAACAGCAAGGAGACAGGCAGCAGAGCTTAAAGAAAGAACAGAATTTTCTATGAACAGAAAACGAATGGATATGGAAGGACTTGAAAAACTTAAATGTGTGTTTACATATAATACAAAATTCAAAGAAATTTATGAAGGTCGAGAAAAAGGCGAAGTCGGTCGTCCAGGTTGGCAAGGGGGTATTGGAGGCAAGGGTGGAAATCCTGGTAATGTTATTATAGATGAAACTTCAAACGATAAAATTGTTATAATTCGTTCGCCAGGGTCACTAGGCTCCAAGGGAGAAGACGGAGATCCAGGGCATGGTGGGAAATATGGTCCGAAGTACCAAAGAATTTATATAAAAGAATATATAGGAGCTGCTATACGGGGAATTAAGGAAATTGAATTTAATTCTGCCACAAATGGATTAGCGGGTCCCTCTGTAGGCGCTGTTACGGGTATTGGTATAGGTTCTATCAGCTTTGTGACAGATGCAGCTATAGGGATTATTAGCGGTGTTCGTGGTCTAATAACCACTGTGGCAGGCGCGTCAACACAAATAGGAAGTATTACTGGTTCGAGACTAATCGGTCAAGCAGTCACAGGAGGAATAGGTGGAGCAGTTGTACAAACAGCTCTATCTCTTGTTAGTGCTCCTCTATCAAGCGGATGGGAGGGTGAAGCGAATATCGTGCATGATGCACCGACTGTCTATGCGCCTGATGGAAAAGGAGTTACTCCATATAATCATGAATTGCTTCCTAATAGCGAAAGAGCTCAATATGTTCCTAGGGAACCAGAAAAACCCCAATTTTTAGATAAAGATGAACGTCAAATGCTTTTCTTTCAATACTCGGAACGTATTAAAAAAGATTTCCCAACTTCTACAAAATTCATTAAGGATTCGAGCAAAATCCGATCAGCTCTTTAACATATTATGCAAATTCAATAGGTTTCAGGAAGTGAACAAAAATTTCTGAGTATAAGAGTACTCAGAAATTTACTATATACATTAGGTTAGTTTACGCCCTGCTATGGAGTATTAATATATCAGGGCGGAAATAATTCCGCCCCGTGATTTAAAATACTTTTCTATGTCTTAACAAACCACACAACCCCAACCAGCATCGTCTTTCTTAGCCGGCTCTGGAGCGGGTGCTACTGTTGCATCTTTTGCACCTCTTCCTGCTTTAGAAAAAGCAAGCACAGGTCCTTCCGACTTGTAGTTGGGATCCAATTGTTGAATAATTTTCAACAATTCTTGATTTGCTGTTTGGCCGACAGCAATTCCATTCGTTACAGTATCTGAAAGATTATCTGTACTTGCTTGTACTGAGACACCTATCATTCGACAAGCGTTAGACAAATTTGCTACCTCTCCTAATTTAGCTTTCAGTTCGCCCTTCGCTTTATTCATACTTTCAAGTATCATTTCTATTGTTTCTGCACCCAAGGTTCTACTTAGTGCTAGAATTTTATTGGCTGCTTCCAAGGCATTCATAGCATCTGCTGCCACAGAAAGAGTTTCATTTGCTTTTTTGTGTGCGGCTATAAGCATGTCTTTTAGGCTTTCCTTTCCTGTGCTTACAGATGCTCGGGCTTGAGCAAGCTCTGAGACAACTGCGGTTGGTTTATACTCTGGCTTCGCCATATGAATAGCAACAACCAGTTGTTCATTTGCCATATCGCCAACTGCAATCCCATTTTTCACCGATTTCAAAATAACACATATCAGATCTTTCGCTGTTTGGCCTACAAAATGACATGCGGTTGATAATCTTTCTACCGTCGCAATTTCTTCTTTTGTTTTTTGATCATGGGCCTGTTTCTTACTAGCTTCAATCATGGCCATTGTTTCTGCGCCAAGCTTCATGCTTTTATCTATTAATGCATCAACTTGTTTAAAAGCTTTTTCTGCATCATGTGCTGCTTCAAGTGTTTTGTTAGCTTTTTCGTGTGCTGCAATCAAATCTTTTTTCAATGTTTCATTTTCTGCTGAGACTTTTACTTCGTTCGCTAAAGCTGCCATGCTATTTCCTCCTTGAAAATAAGTGTGACTTAATGCAAAGTATCTTGTATTGTTAATGAAAGGCAAACAACTAAGAGGATTGTAAATTTTTTTCTCAAAATGACAGACTAAATTGTGATCATATAATTCTATTTAAGTGATTTACTTAAATTTATCCTATATCCCAGGTCAATTGTACTCCAAAGACATTCAGTTGTGTTTTAGTGCTTCCTTGTATACTTTGTAAACCTTGAGGAAAGCCAATGCTTGTGGGAGCTTGCTGGTTAATACTGGCTCTTTTGTAAATTACCCGTGCATACGCCAGATCCACTGCCATGCACTGATTAATTCTATATTGCGTACCTACAGCCAATGTAGTTTGATCTTGATCAGGCGTATAAATTGTTCTGTATTCATTTCTGACGGGTGATTTATCGTATGAGACACCCGCTTTAATTTGCCAGCATGAATCATATTGATAGATGCCTCCTAAAGCAATTAGATAGGAATTTCTATAATTTGCTGTGGTAATTGCTTGAGTACCATTAGAAAAATTTAAAACGATTTGATTAAATCGCTTCCAATGGGTCCATTGATAATCAGCCATGGCCGCCCATTGTTCATTAAAAGCGTGATATAAACTTGCTACAGCAAAATCTGGTAATTCAAGGTTGGCTCTTGCTCCCAAACGGGTTACAGATGCTCCAGCGGCCAGTTGTGTGATGTTATAACCTTTGAGTTTTGCAGTCATTCTTGAACGATAATTAACACCAAAACGCGTACAATCGTTAAATTCATATAAAGCGCCAATATGAAAACCGGGGGCAACATTATCGCCTCTTGTTTTAGAAAAACCATCAGTACCTATATTACCAAGACCTACTTGAGAATCTAGTTTGGCTTTTGCATATAAAATGTCTGGACCGCCCCCTAAGGAAAAATGTTCATTAAACCGATAAGCAATACTCGGTGCAAGATCCATAGTCACTAATTCCGAGCGTGTTGCTGTGTAACGCGCAATAGAATCATCTTTATAATTTCTAACAGATCCAAATGTAGTCACAGCACTTACGCTATATACCCAACACTCGTCTAGTCTCTGAGAATAATGAAATGAAGGTACAAAGGCACTGTCTTTTGGTCTGGTACTGCCTGTATTGGGAAAAGGTGATGTACCAAAGGTAGAACGATACGAGCTTACGTCCAATGAGGTATGTGATTGAATATAAGTACCCCCTAATACTAATTGCTGACCACATAAGCGAGTTAATCCAGCAGCATTATAAAAACCCGTACTTGCATCTTCAGCCAAAGAAGCCGTTCCAGCATAGGCTGTGCCAAGATTTGTTACGTTTTGTACAGGTAGTTGAAAACCTGTAGACCAAGCTGAGTGAGAAAAACTAAAGGTACTAATGGCAATAAGCGAATAAAATACCGACTTTTGACTAATAGCTTTCCTTAGCTTCATGTAAAGCTCCCCTCGTCCTTAATATGGACATCATAGTAGGTATAGTACATTCTTTTAAGGAGAGCAAGTCGGTAAAATAAATTAAATAACTTTGGCTTCTTGGTAACAATTTATGAAAAAATCACCATAAATTTCTAAAGCTTTAGTACCGGCCTCTACAAGTGCTTTTAAGGTATTCGGGTAGGTCGCCATAAAATTTGATATGGCCATTTTATTATATTTTGTATGGGCCACATCAATTCTGACATGCTCTTCTACAAAACTTAAGGATCCCACTATTTCTTTCCCTAAAACTGCGATTGTGTGATTTAAAATGTCTACACCATAGTTTGTTGAAAGATTTTCGATTTCATATTCAATAGCAATTTGGCAGTAGGGCTCTGTACTCTCTATATAATCTTCATGCAAACGTTGATATCTCAGTACAGGATCAGTCAAGGGTCTTTTTAAAATACGCTCCGCATCCAGTTTCGAAGGGTAAATCATATTCCATTGACTAATCAATTTTTTAGTATCTTCAATCATCATGAGTTCATGATTCGCTTCATGAATGGCATGTTTGCGCAGTTGTTCGCCTAATATTTCATATCCAAGTACTTTACATTTGTTACCCGCTCTTCTAATCCAATCTTCAACGGGCTCAGTCATGCCAACGCCATAAGAAGAAAAATTAATCCAAAATAACATTAAAGTTTTAGGATCTTTTTCTTTAAAAAAAGCGATTAATCTTTTTCCAAAATTTTCCCGCTGATTTATCATTTGTGCTTCATAGGTTGACATAAGGTCAACAACATCATTACAAATTGACATAAACAAATTCCTCTTAAATTGTTTTTAACATTTATCATAATGACAAATTTATGTCAATCATTTTTTTAATATATTATAA
>CAZCHZ010000133.1:0-4851 GCA_964498615.1 uncultured Legionellaceae bacterium
AACAACGCCCTGGTGATGTGGTGATTGCAATCTTTAAATCCTACCTAGGAAAAGGATTGGGCCTTTTTCAGCGACACTCACATAACACAGAAGCAGAAGAAATAATCAGAGAAATTGGAACAATTTATAATACTGCGGCTAGCGCTCATAGAACAGCAAACGCACAAGATGTAGAAGATGCTATAGGAAGATGTTTTGCAAGATTCGAAAAAGAGGGCAAAAAAATTAACTTTAAGGGTGATTTCATGAAAGCTATTGTGCAAGCCCATATTTATTTAGATAATAAAATAAAATCAGAAAACAAACCTGATTCAAAACGGTTTGATCGGAGCTCAATTACATAAAAAATTTAAGCATCCTTCTTTAAACACCAATGCTCATGCTTTGCAATACATTGAAAGTTAAATTTCATATACCATTGTAAATAATGGTTATCACTGGTATCTAAACAGAGTTTATCAATGCCTTTTTGAAATAAGTTTATAAGGGTTTCTGATAATAAAGCCTGACCAAATCCCCTTTTTTGCGCTTTTGTGAAAACACAGAGATCGCCTATAAAAGCTTCATCCTCCTCGATATGCACGTGTACTTTGCCAACAATGTTATCATCAAAGATGATAACATTTATATGATTTTCAGGATTTTCAAATTGTTCTTGCAAATGCAATTGATAATGTTCAGGATCAGTTTGAAAGCAATCTTTTTCTAAAGCAATTAAAACATCCATGTCGGCAACAGACGCTGCCCTTATAGAATAGGATTGGATATGCGTTTTTGGAAATGTCGAAATATGATTAATATTTTCTGGATTCCGATACAAAGCAAGCTTATAAGTACAGGCTTGATAACTGGCGCCAGTGTTTTGTAAATATTTTTTTAAAGCAATATCTTTTTCATGCACAATGACAAGGGTGGCGATAAAAGCACCCAAGGGAAGTCCGGCTTTTGCGCTTTCCTTAAAAAGAATTGTGTATAATGCTTCTGTTCTATATTTCGGGTGGACTAATAATGTGATTTCCAATTCACCTGCTTCAAAATAATATAAAGCAAGATAGGCAATTAATTTATCCTGATCATAGCAAAGTATATCACTAACCCAGGGGTTTTTCCGTGCCTTAATGCTCTCCCAATATATGGGGGATTCATAACCATCCTTTATGCTGCACTTCTTTGCAAAAATATCTAGTGCTTTTAATTTATCTTCAGGCAATGAAGAGAAAGTACTGATGCTATAATTTTCAACAGACGATGTCAAAGATCGCGTCATTTAATGCCTTTGCTAAGTAATACCGCTTTAATTCTAGGTAACATTTCAAGGGCTGCTTCTCTCCCTTTTTCATACATGTGATCATTACAAGTATCATCGAAAGTCCCATAACCTGTTAAATCGGGTTGTATGGTAATATCTGCACGTGTGGATTGTATACGCGATAATTCATAAAACGCAATATCTAGGGATCGATACACTAAAGCAAAAGCATTGCCAAGGGGCGCTCGAGATGGCGCTGTGCTGATATCCACAGCAATAATCATTTTTGGTTTAAATAACTTTGCTACCTGCACAGGTACGGGTGCCACCACACCCCCATCAATCAAGGTTTGATTATAAAGAAATACGGGCGCGAAAATGGGCGGTAGCGCAACCGAAGCATGTATAGCAGGTGCAATGGGTCCCGATCTCAACAGGGTGATATGATTATTATCTACATTGGTAGCCACGGCAATTAAGGGAATTTTCAAATCTTCAAAACAACGGGATTTTAGTTGTTTTACTAAATATTGTTCTATCGCGTTTCCTTGGACAGGACAAGTTAAACGTATTGGTGCAAGTAAGAAAGACATTAATACTGGATCTAATAAATCCTCTTTTTTAAGTTTGATGACTTTTTCTTTGATAAGTAAGGCATTGGGTTTATCCGCATATAATGCACCTATCAAGCTGCCTGCACTGGAACCCACGATTAAATCAATAGGGATACCTTCTTTTTCTAATACCTCTATCACCCCCAAATGTGCCAATCCACGGGATCCCCCTGCACCTAAAACCAAGGCAACTTGAATGTCCTTATAAGGGCGCGGCTTTGGAGCAACTTTTGGAATGTGTTGCAGGGGACGTTTTACAGTAGAACAGCCTCCTGCTAATAACAATACACAGGTCATCATGCTCAAAATGACTAAGCGCGCATATTGTCTACGATTCACATGCATGTTATTGTTGTGCTCCTATGGCTCAGCCAACACACCGATATATTCTACAATGGTCGCGTGAAATTGCCCCAGGTGTAAAGCATCTGGGAATGACGCGCGAGGATGAAAAACATCTGCCTTTTATTGCGGGACAATTCCTTACCCTACATATTTTCGATCCCAATAGGTCAAAGATTTTACACCGTAGTTACAGTATTGCCAATGCTCCCGAGAGCAATATCCTTGAAATTGCCTGTGCCTATGTACAGGGCGGCGTTGCCAGTAATTTTTTATTTTCCTTAAAGCCTGGAGATATAATAGATGCCAGTGGGCCCTATGGATTATTTATATTGAAAGATGAACAGCCGAAACGTTATATTCTTGTGGCCACAGGTACGGGGATCACGCCCTATCGTTCTATGTTAGTTGAACTACGAAATCGCTTACAAGCACGGCCAGAAAGCAAAGTGATTATTGTTCAAGGTGTCCGTAAATCAGATGAATTATTGTTTGGTCAAGAATTTGTGGACACAAGCAAATCACATCCTAATTTTCATTTTTATGCTTGCTATAGTCGGGGAAACAATATAGAACATGCCTATGAACGTAAAGGACATGTACAAGATACCTTCGAAGAACTCAATTTAAATCCAGCAGAAGACATTATTTACCTTTGCGGTAACCCTAACATGATTGACGATGCCTTTGCTGTTTTAACTCAGAAAGGCTTCGATCGACATAATATTCGCCGAGAAAAATACGTCTTTTCCCATTAACGTAACATGTTGTCCTACCACGAATTAAAAAATAACTTGACAAATGCAAACAAGCGCTGTACATCTACATCAACGTTTTAGTATAAGGTTAGGAGGATATTATGGAAGTAGAACAAGCGATCGCATATCTTGAGTCGGCACTTAAAAGAGCAGAAGATCCTAAAGTTTACGAAATTGTCGCAAAAGTGGGCAGCGATTTTTTAGCATGTATGAAACCTGAAGCTGAAATAGCGGTACAAATAGACAAAGATACCATTTCTATGCCAGAACAAATAAGCTTATATGGTCCTTTTAAAATACTACAAGCGGGGCTTTGTATAAAAGAAACAGCAGCGCCTTCTAAGGTAGATGTATTTTTCCTGAGAACGGGACCTTTAGAATTTTTAGCAAGAGAAACTTTTCACAGAGTATGGAAGGAGGCATCTGCTCAATATAAAGCTGTCGGCATGGGCACATACAAATATACTGATAAAAACAAAAACACAAAAATTTTTAAAGTAGGGGTGGTTTCTGATGAAGATAAAAAAAAGTTACGGCATATATATATAAAAACACTCAGAGATATCTTTGAAAGAAATAAGGCACAGCCTGGTATCATCAAATTTTGCGAAAGATTACAAGCAGATGATTTTGCGATGCTAAAACCAGATCACGATGATGACATCAAAGTGAAAGAAGAAAATTTTGCGATGCTAAAATCAGGCTTCACAGTGCAAGCAGATGAAGATTTGGTCATGGGACCAGTTTCACAGCCAGACGACACCAAGGTACAATCTGAAGAAGACTTAACAGCAAGCCAGAGCTCTCAGGGTTCTCATCATTCTCAAGGGTCCGGAAGCTCCGATGAGTTTGGCAAAGGTAAAGAACGAGCTCATTCTATGGATTCAACCTCCAGCGATATACCTCCTGAATTCAGTGTTCCGGGCGCCCCTCTTACAGCTGCTTATGATACATTTACCGTTGGTTTAGTGTCTCGTCAGCAAGCGAAAAAAGATCAATCTGCTTCAACTATACATAGGCCTTAGTTTCAAGATCTAAAAATGCAGTTTGTATGCCTCCAAAGCCACCGTTGCTCATGAAAACAACATGATCACCGGGGCTTGTGGAGGATATGAGTTTTTCTAGTAAGGCATTTTGATCGTGCATGACAGCGCCTTGTTTACCACTCTCTGTCAACATTTTTTCAACCGGCCATAATACATCGGGTGATTTGAAAAAATAGACGAGATCAGCATCTTTAACAGAACCACTCAAAGTAGCTTGATGATGCCCTGCGCGCATGGTATTTGAACGAATATCAATTACTGCTACAATGCGCGGTTTTGGCCCTAATTTTGCGCGCAAACCTGCAAGCGTTGTGGCAATCGCTGTAGGATGATGCGCAAAATCATCATACACAGTGATCCCCTGTCTTTCACCTCGGATTTCTAAACGACGCTTGACGCTCGTGAATGTCGAAAGCGAAGCAGTGGCTATTTTAGGATCTACGCCCACATGATGAGCTGCTGCAATGGCAGCCAGGGCATTAGAAATATTATGTTGGCCTAAAAGAGACCATGTCACTTTTCCAAAACAGGTTTGATCAAAATAAACTTTAAATTCATTCCCCTCTTTAGTTGTTTGTTCTGCCCTCCAGGCCGTATGCGAATTAAAATATTCACATTTTGTCCAACATCCTTTTTCTATCACTGCTTTAACATGCGCATCATTTTCTGGCAACACAATTAAACCCCGGCCTGGTACAGTGCGTACCAAATGATGAAATTGTTGTTGAATGGCAGCTAAATCGGGAAAAATATCAGCATGATCAAATTCAATATTATTAATGATTAGAGTACTGGGTCGATAATGAATAAATTTAAATCGCTTATCAAAAAAAACACAATAA
>CAZCHZ010000134.1:0-4795 GCA_964498615.1 uncultured Legionellaceae bacterium
TAAACATGCCTCAGCAATCATTTTGGTTGCTAAAAAATTATTCTCGTATACAAGATTTGGCTGGTCGACAGTGCCAGCAGCATCTGTTAACGCTGCCAAATGAATGACTACATTAGCACCTTTAATAATTAATGCTAAATCACAATCTTGCACTCGTGCATTAATAAATTGATATTTGGCTGATTGTGGTAAATTAAAAAGACTGCAATATCGCTGTGTTGATAAATTATCGATCATGATAATATTTAAATCAGTAAAATACTTTGGTAATTCACGAATTAAGCACGAACCAATATGACCGAGTGCTCCTGTGATAACAATTCTCATCATGATCCTCTTCTGAATTCAAGAAACTGATTATAATTTCTTATATAGTCATTTTCGTCATAAGGTTTATCTGTTAATACCATTAAAATAGTATTATCCTCATATTGTTGCTCTGCCCAAATAGTTGCAGGAATTAATAACCCTTGATTAGATTTGTTCAATAAATATTCTTTTCTTATATAACTATCGTCAACTGTTACATTACATTTTCCTTTTAAACATACCAAAAGTTGCATGCATTCTTTATGGGCATGAAACCCTCGACTGCTTTTAGATTGAACATCGACAATAAACACGCGCGCAATTCTGAAAGGAAGAGCATTTTGTTCGAAAACAGTTAAAGATGAATTTTTAGAATCGTGTTGTTGATAATCAATCACATTAACATCAAGTACATTTAACATGTAAAATATCAAACCTTATTCTTTAGAATAGTGCTAATGGCGGCTGCAAATTTTGCAATTTGCTTTTCATCTACTGTAAATGCGCAAGGTAAATTAATCCCGCGTTCTGAAATATCATATGCAACTGGACTATTAATTCGTCCCGCTTCAGTTTTAGCTCCAAAGGCAGGCAATAAAGATAATGGATAAAAGAAAGGTCGACTCGGAAAGCCCATATGCTCAAGTGATTGCATCATATGTTGTTTTTTCACATTATGGGAATTCCCAAAGACAAGTGCAGTACACCATATGCTATTAAATACATTATGCGGTTCTGGATTAAATTGTAAGTCAGGTACTTCCGAAAGATATTCTTTAAATTTTTTCCAAATCCAACGTTTTTTATTCACAAGTTCTTCCAATCTTTGAAATTGCGCGTAACCCAGCGCTGCTTGTAGATTAGAGGGCATGTATTTAAAAGTAACTTCCGTATTATAGTAAGTACCTGGGGCTCTGCCATGATCTCTTAGAAATTTACACCTTTCATATAGTGAGGCATCATCCAATAATAGCATTCCTCCTTCCCCAGTTGTAATTGTTTTTGTGCGATGAAAACTAAATACTGAGCCAATGCCAAATTTTCCAGCTTTAATACCATTATACACTGAACCAATGGCTTCAGCCGCATCTTCAATTAAATATATTCCATTTTTGTCACAAATTGATTGCAATATATCCATTTCAGGCATATTACCATATAAATCAACAACAATGACGGCTTTTGTACGAGATGTTATTTTCCTTTCTAAGGATATGGGATTTATACACCAATGAATAGGATCAATATCTGCAAAAACTGGAGTGGCTCTTTGGTATTTTATGGGGGCAGCGCTTGCAATCCAAGTGCATTCCGGTACAATTATCTCATCGCCTTCCTGAATACCTAATCCAGCTAATAATAAATGTATTGCAGTGGTGCAATTAGGTGTCATTAATCCATATTGCCGATTATGATATCGCGCGAACCCCTGTTCAAATTTTTCAACATACGCATATGCTTCTTTTCCATACCAACCGTTACGTAAAGCATCAATTACTATCTTTTCTTCAAGCTCAGTTACCCAGGGACCTGCCATATAAATGGTATCGTTCATATTCATTTTCCTATATCATTACTTTTAAGATAACGCGCTGGCACCCCAACAACGACAGTTCTATCACTAACATCAGCACAAACCACTGCGCCGGCACCAACAATGACGTGTTCCCCAATGCATATTCTAGGTAAAATAGTTGCTCCCGCCGCTACCCAAGAATATTTCCCAACTTGAACTCTTCCACATAAAACTGCCCCTGGTCCAATTTCAGCTCCATCATTTATTTTATCGTGATGTTCAATAATACTACGAGTATTCAAAATGCACTGTATGCCAATTGTCGCTTTGGCGTTGATGATAACGCCCCTCATAATCTGAACACCAGGGCCAATTGAGACATCCTGATCAACTATTGCAGAAGGATCTGCAAATGATACTGAACATAAACCTAAAGAAGTCATATATTGGTGCAAATAATGTCTTATATGTCCATAAGGATTACCTATTGCTATAATAAAGCCAACTTCACTTGTGTCACGGCCTTTTAGCCAAGTATTTAATCCTTCTTTACCTTGAAAAATATCGACATTATTAATAGGAGATTTTAAATTCGGCGTATCATCGATAATGACATCAATTTTACTTCCCAATGATTCAATAATAGGCTGGATGACAATACATTGATCTCCTCCTCCCCAACAAATTAATTTTTTCTTAAAATTATTTAGCACAAGTGCTGTTCTTTAAACAATAAATTAAATTTACAGTTTGTGCAATTCTATGCGTTTCTGGTAGCGCGGCATTAGGAAAGTCTTCTTTATTTAAGATTGTGGTTTTATAAAAAGTCTTATATATCAAATCATAGTATAAAGGTTGCAATGTCGAATTAAAAAATGTAATGTTCCAAAACCAAACAGGGATCTTTTTACCGTAATAATTTTGTAATGACACGAAAGTGGGAATCGGACCGGCTAATAAATCTGAAAATGACAAATATTTTGGTTTAAATTGCATGATAAGTTTTTTCAATAAACTTTGCCAATCATGCATGTATTGTAAAGCGCTACCGAAGTGAATAATATGAATTGGTTGTTCAATTAAATCAAAATTATTTAAAAAAAATAAATTTGGTAAATTAATAATTTCGTCAGGTATAGATCTAATCACGGCATTGTTCTCAACAATAATGTACTTCACTTTCGATGCTGCATTTGGAACTTTAGCCAGCAATTCAAGATATAGATTTCCCATTCCTCCTCCAAAATCTAGAATCGAAATAGTATCTTGCAATGTCAATAGCAATGCAACAATTAAAGACAATGGATAATCTTTTGAGACAGCATTACTTGGAATGAAATCATTGGAACCTAGTTGGATAAATTCTTTAATTATTCTTTCTCGTTGCTTATTAAGCCAGATATCTGTGTCAAATGCATCCAGATCACCCCCAGCTTCGTCAAAACTTTCATAAACCCCTTCCCAAACGCTAAAGTTTTTTGTGTCCATTATTTAAATTCCTTAATAATATCACAAATCTTTTCAACTTCTTCAAAATTCAGTTCCGGGTATATTGGTAAGCTTAATACAGAACGTGATAAAAAGTTAGTATTTGACAATTGTTCATTTATCGGAATCATCAACTTATCTTGATAACCTGGATGAAGGTGTGCAGGTATAGCATAGTGTATACCAGCTTCAATCAAATGATTTACCAGATGCTGTTTTAATTCATCTCGTTTTCCACTACAAATCACATAAAGATGATAAACATGAGAACATTGTGAACGACTGACTGGAACCTTATAAGAAGAGCCTAAAAGTCGCATGCTATATAAATCAGCTATGTTCTTTCTTTTCTGATTATCAATATCTAAATATCTAAGCTTAATTCTTAAAATCGCAGCTTGTATTTCATCAAGACGAGACACGATACCTAGCTCTTGACCAATACGCAGTTCATTCCAACCATATTGACGTATTCTTTTTAAACGCTTTGCCAACATTTCATCATTCGTAATAATAGCCCCCCCATCTCCGATAGCACCTAGATTTTTGGTAGGATAAAAGCTAAAGCAACCTGCGTCTCCAATAGTACCTACTTTACGCCCATGATATTCTGCTCCATGCGCTTGCGCACAATCCTCTATTACTTTCAAACCATGCTTTTTAGCAAAATGCATAATCATTGCCATATCACAAGGTTGACCATAAAGATGAACAGGAATAATTGCTTTTGTCTTTGGGCTAAGCGCCAATTCAAGTCTTGTCACATCTATGGTATAGTATATGTCATCTACGTCTATTAGAACTGGTGTAGCACCCACCATCGCAATAGCCGCCACAGTAGCAAGTGCTGTGTGAGCGACTGTAATCACTTCGTCATCAGGACCAATACCATAAGCACGTAATGTTAATGCCAAGGCATCAGTACCACTTCCTACACCGACCGCAGCTGCCACATGATGATAGGCTGCAAATTCAGTTTCAAAAGCCTCTACCTCTGAACCCAGAATATAGGGACCATTTGTGACAATGCGATCAATAGCAGTCAAGATTTCCGTACGATAACTCGCATTTTGTGCAGGCGGGTAACTGAAATATATTTTTTTTTGCACTATGCCACAACTTCCACTTCAGGTACGAAGGTAATCCATTGCCCACCTTGATTACGATAGGTAATCTCATTACCAAAAATTTCATCCGCATGATTCCAAGCAAAAAGCACAGCATAATCTGGAAATTTTTCTTTAAAATGTTCATATGATTTAACAGGAATATGCTTCCCGGGAGAATATTTTCCTTGTTTTAAGGGCGTTGTATCAGATATAAATTGAATTAGATCAGGGCCAATATCACAATAATTAAGAACAGTGGTGCTTTTCGATGTTGCTGCGTAACCTATGACATTTTTTCCTTCTTGTTTTAACTTTCTTAATAGAGTAACCAATTTATGCCTGTTTTTTTCACAATTTTCTTTAAACCTGTGAT
>CAZCHZ010000135.1:0-4758 GCA_964498615.1 uncultured Legionellaceae bacterium
AGTTTATTCATCCCAAATGAATGTTGCCCAAAGCAAGACTCGTTACTTCTGTACCATCTACATCTTTTGCTTTCAATAGACCTTCAAAATAGGGCTGTTCAAACCCTCTAACGACGTTTAAGCGATTCTCTACATCAGTTAAATCACAGTGATGAGCTATATGATGCAAGCTCCAACCGATAGGGATTTCAGGATACTCCTTAATAAAGTCTTGAAACAATTTCACATAGTCTGCACTACTTAAGGGAAATGGCGCAAAAGGAACAGATACTGATTGAGGAGAAAGGTTGGCATTCAAGAGTTGTTTTTCAGCAAACTCTATTTTTTGCGCTGGTGTCCAATCCGACTTGTACAATTCACTATAAGAATAATGACTCCAAAAAATAAACTCGCGTTTTGGAAATTTACTACGAACAAACATAACAATTTCATGAAGGACTTTTTTGTCTAAGCTCGAAAGACCTTTATCTACAAAAATAAATTTACTTATCCTTTCATTAATATTTAATATTAAAGAAACCACACTCATAACGTCTGCACCGGAATGATAACATTGAGGCAAATCAATGTTTATAGTAGTAATATTGGGGTTATCAAAACTAAAAACTGCTTTAAGTGGAGCAACATCATCCACCTTTACTTTTCCATTTGTTATTGCTAATGTATGAATATTGGGAAAATCTTTTGAAAGTGCCTGAATGAAGTTCACGAAAGCACTTGCATCTTCTGGCGTATATTCGCTCACATCGACCATGATACAAGAAAGGTATGGATAGTCAGTTTGACGCAGGTCATTTAATAACAAATGGGTGTCAACCCATCCCAATTTTAACTGACCGAATTGAATCGCTTCCAGTTCTTTTGATAAATTATGACAATTAGCGATTAGTCCTTCTAAACTTTTTTGCGCCAACTTTTTTAAACGTTCAGGTCGTTTTTCCTCAATCATTGCGATAAGTACTGGACCATAAGCGAGAGGAATCTGCTCTGTTAGAAAGTTATCAACAAAATCCTCAACTATTTCTGTTGGCATAGCCTTTACAAGTACCGTCCTATCTTCAGGTTTCTCAACATTGCAGTGACGCAACCAACGCGCTACTTTCTTTTTTATATTTTCACTTACTGCTGTCTTTAGAAAGTCTTGAAGCAAAAGAATATGATCTTCTACTTTTATCACAAAGGGAAAAACAAAATACGGATGATTGGGATTTTCACAAAGTGCCTCGACCAACAAAAACCTTTTTACATGTTCTAACCTAGAGGGATAGTCAAGGTTATCTGGATTTTCTAACAAATTAAAATACATATCACGATCAATTAATTCCAGCGTTTTTAAATTATCTTGCGTTTTCGAAACGGCAATAATTTCCGATAACTCTTTGCAGTCAAACTCAAATAATTCTTTTTTTCGAAGGGAAACCGCTTGAACAGTTGAACACTTACCATTCATGTTTAAAAGATTTTTGATATCTTCTATATTCCACAGGGTTTTATCTTGTAAATATAATATAAGTTCTTTAATCTTGAAGGGAAGTTTACTGAGACCCTCGAAAAAAATTGTCATGTTTTCAGGGCTAAGACAGTTTCCCAGGCTCAAAATAAGATCAGATTGACGGGTTTGCAACTCTCCTAGGACACGTGAAACCTCATCCAATGTTAAAGAATGTCCCATCCACAACATAACGTGTAAAAACTTAGGATCTTTAAGCTGCATCGCAAATTGATCAAAAGGCGACAAAGCAACCGTCGAGGACTCAGGCACACTAGCCATTTTGATCTCCAAAACCTATAAAAATAGGCTTTATAATATCATAACCATTGATATTATACCGCAATATATCGCATATGAACCTACACTATTATTCAGAGATAAACCACAATATACTTTTTTCTTGTACATTGAATGAAATAAGCAAAGAAGACTAAATAATGAAAATCGGACAACATGAGTTAGCTGGCTATTCAATTTCAATGTACATTCCTATCCCTATAGTGGAATAACCATTAAAA
This sequence comes from uncultured Legionellaceae bacterium, assembly GCA_964498615.1. Classification (GTDB taxonomy): domain Bacteria; phylum Pseudomonadota; class Gammaproteobacteria; order UBA6186; family Azoamicaceae; genus CAWARU01. Next base: position 2,011 of record CAZCHZ010000135.1, read on the forward strand.
ATGCTTAAATAAAAAATAATTGACTTAAATTCATAACATCATGTATAAGACTCTCGCGTACCAGATTTATGCCTTACTAGTACTCACGCGACAACAAGGACGTTGTTAAATTGCTTTACGCATAGATTAGGAGTCCTTTTGATGTCGTGTTCAACATTACCTGTTGTAAAAAATAAAACCGAAAAATCCAAAAATGATTTTGATAATCCTTGGAAGCAAATTTTAGATCATTATTTTAAGGATTTTGTGGCTTATTGCTGGCCTTCAAAATATAAAGAAATTGATTGGCACCAAAAACCGCAGGCGCTGGATAAAGAACTTGTTAAAATCGCAAAAGATGCATCCGTCAATAACCGTTTTGTTGATAAACTTTTCAAAGTTTATCGAAAAAATGGACAGGAAGCCTTCGTTCTTGTGCACTTAGAGGTGCAATCTACTAAAAGTTCGACATTCGGAGAACGGATGCTTGAATATCGGTACCGACTACGTGATTTATATAAACAGCCTATCGTCAGTTTGGCAATCCTTATCGACAAACATCGGCAATGGAAGCCAACGACATATAAGGAAGAATTCTGGGGGTCTTCTCTTGAAGTTCATTTCAACATAATTAAGTTGATTGACTATAAATCAAAAATTGAGGAATTAGAACTCTCAAACAATCGCTTTGCACCGGTAATCCTAGCCCAGCTAGCCGCAATGCATACAAAAGGCACAAAAGCTAAACTTATTAGTAAGATAGCATTAACGCGGAGTTTATATGGCCATGGGTGGACAAAAAATGATATTATGAACCTATATAGATTCATCGACTGGGTGATGACTCTGCCTCCCCAGCTAGAATTACGGTATCACGAAGCTTTGGAAGAAATTGAGGAGAAATTAAAGGTGGAATATATAACTACTGCTGAACGCATAGGCATTCAAAAAGGAGTGCAACAAGGAGAAATAATAATATTGCTATATCTATTGCAGCATAAATTTAAAAATATTCCAGAGCAATATCGCCTGCAGATAGAAAAGGCAAATGCAAAAAAATTATTAGAATGGAGTGGTCGTGTATTAGAATGCCAAACAATTGAGGATGTATTTGTAGGTTAATTTTTTCCGAGTCCAACACCCATTACAAATGCTAGGTATTATAATATGAAAATTGGTCAATACAAATTAGAAAACAATCTGGTTTTGGCGCCCATGGCAGGTGTCACAGACAGACCCTTTCGACAACTATGCAAAGCTCAAGGGGCCGGCATGGCCGTGTCTGAAATGGTTTCTTCAAATTCTCTCTTAAGGGGAGCCGCGAAAACGTTAAGACGCGCCAATCATGAAGGCGAAACCGAACCTCGCTCTATTCAAATTGCAGGCGCTAATCCTGCGATGATGGCAGAAGCAGCACGTTTTAATGCAGATCATGGTGCGGAAATGATTGATATTAATATGGGCTGTCCTGCCAAAAAAGTTTGTAATACCTTAGCGGGTTCTGCACTCTTACAGGATGAACCCTTGGTTGCAAAAATATTAGAAGCGGTTGTGAAAGCAGTGTCTATTCCTGTCACTTTAAAAATTCGCACCGGTTGGGATCCCCAACATCGCAATGGTATAACCATTGCAAAAATGGCAGAAAGTATTGGGATCCAGGCTTTATCTGTTCACGGACGTACCCGGTCTTGTTTTTTCAAAGGTGAAGCAGAATATGACACTATCGCTGCCATTAAGGCTGCAGTCAATATTCCTGTGATTGCCAATGGCGACATCACCACACCAGAAAAAGCCAAAGAAGTTTTGGAAAAAACCCAAGCCGATGGGATTATGATTGGCAGAGCGGCACAGGGCCGTCCTTGGATCTTTCGTGAAATTGCGCATTATCTTAAAACAGGCAGGCATTTAGCGCCGCCTACCACACTTGAAATAAAAACCATCCTCATGAATCATATGGAGAACCTCTATCTTTTTTATGGGGCAGAAACAGGAAGCATGATTGCGCGAAAACATGTTTCTTGGTATGCCAAAGGACTGGCGGGCGCTGCCCGCTTTCGTGAACACTTTAATCAACTGGACAATATTGATGAGCAACGTTCCGCTATCGAAGCCTTTTTTGCGTGATCATATCAAAAAAGCCCTTTTGGATTACTTTCAAACTCTAGAAGGCATTGAATTCTCAAATCTTTATGATCTTGTCTTGACAGAAATTGAAATCCCCCTATTGGAAACAGTTATGCATCATACTGAAGGAAACCAATCTCGTGCCGCGCAGTGGTTGGGAATAACACGCGCAACCTTGAGAAAATTGCTGAAAAAATACAATTTGGTGTAATATTAATACATACGTGAATGTTATTGGAAAACTTCTAAAAAGTATTTTGAGAGGGGAAATCAAATGAAAGCTATGCGACTTATTTCCATAACCGCCTTAGTGATTATAGGCCTGGTCTTTGGCCTAAACTTATTTAATTTTCACGGGGCATCGCATGCTGCTGCAAATACAAATGCTCCTACCACAAACCCTAACCCTCTACCGCCCACAACATCTCCTGTTACAAATACGGGTGCTCGTCTTTCCTATGCTGATGCTGTAGCTGTAGCAGCCCCTGCTGTTGTCAGCATCAAAACAACCAAGGAAATTCCTTTAGAGCAAAATCCTCTTTTTCAAGATCCTGTTTTTAGGCATTTCTTTGGCGAACCCAATGCCTATGGCTATCGTGATGAACCCAGGGGAAATCCTCAAGATATTCCTAAAGAAGTATTACA
>CAZCHZ010000136.1:0-4733 GCA_964498615.1 uncultured Legionellaceae bacterium
TGCGAACTTTACACTGGGTGTAAATATCTTCTATCGCATCTTCCAAGGTTGGTTTAGGTGGGCTATTGCCCTCTGCTTGAGCATGAAATTGTAGCAGCATAGGCGATGGTGTTGTAGAAGCACGAGCTTCTCCATCCTGTGCAATTTGATCGTATAATTCTTTGATTTCTTGGGTCATTATTATCTCCTCATTTTTGTCTTTCTAGATTGCTTCGGTCTTAGGCTTACTCGCAATGACACATTTATTCGTATTATACGGATTTTTTGAAAGAAGTATAGGGATCTGCCTCCAGGGGAGAAATAAGTTAGCTAGATTTGTTTGGCATATCCCGATGTCGAATAAGTGTATTTTTTAATTTTCGACGTAATTTCGTGGCGAGCATTTCGGCCATATAGACTGAGCGATGAATACCGCCGGTACAACCCAAGGCAATGGTTAAATAACTACGATTATCTGCTTCAAAGCAGGGGATCCATTGGTTTACAAAGTTTTCGATATCTTTTAACATTTTGCCTACTGCTTCTTGGCTCTCTAGAAACTTAATTACATTTTCATCTAGACCTGTGAAAGGGCGCAATTCAGGTTGCCAATAGGGATTGGGCAGGCAACGCAAATCAAACACGAAATCTGCATCTGGTGGTAGCCCATGTTTAAATCCAAAAGAAACCAAGAGCAATTGCAGGGTATTGCTAATATGAGAAGCCACACGTTCGTGAATGAGACTGTGCAAAGCTTGACGAGAAAGTAAGGTGGTTTCAATAATTAAATCTGCAAGGCTCACGATGGGAGATAAAAGTTCTCCTTCTTCACGAATGGCATCTTTAAGCGTTGTTTTCGCATTGGTTAAGGGATGTTTGCGTCTGGTTTCGCTGTAGCGCTTCAGTATTGTATTATCATCGGCATCTAGATAAATAATTTCACAGATAATATTGGTATCGCGTAAACCTGTGATAATATCTTTAAAATGCGTGGTATCTGGAGGAAGATTACGGATATCAATACTCACCGCAACTTGTGCCTGGGGTTTTTCCAAATGATCTTCAAGATTTGGTAAAAATGCAATGGGAAGGTTATCGATGCAATAAAAACCTAAATCTTCAAGCGCATTCAACGCAACTGTTTTTCCAGACCCCGATCGACCACTGATGATGACTAATCGCATGATTTATGATTTCATCTGTTCTTTATACTCGACAAGTTGTCTGTCAAGTTTATCAATCAACATATCGATGCTGGCATACATATCTTCAGAAGTACAGCTTGCATGAATGTCTTTATTGAGTGGCAGATTGATATTGGCTTTTGCTGTATGTTGCATTTTATGCTGAACTCGCTCCACGCTTAACGTGACATGAATATCAGTGATGTGATTAAAATGTTTTTCAAGAATGCTGAATTTTTTATTCACATCCTGTTTTAAAGTGGGGGTAAGTTCAAGATGTCTACCTGTGATTTGGATTTTTAAAGCCATGTTACTTACTCCTTTTGTTGTGTAAAAATCCGACATTGTCGTTTTGAAGCACTTGGGATCCGTAAACTTTCTCGATACTTTGTCACGGTTCTACGAGCGATATGAATGCCAACAATGGCAAGCTTATCTTTAATTTGTTCATCCGACAAAGGATACAAAGGTTGTTCTCCTGCAATCAGTTCCTTAATGAGGCAATGGATTTCCTGGGTAGAGGCCTTACCTCTCTCGGTATTCACATTGCCCGAAAAGAAGTATTTTAACTCAAATACCCCCTTAGGTGTAAACATATATTTCTGTGTCGTAATTCTGGAAATGGTGGAGACATGAAGACCTACCATATCGGCGATATCTTGCATTTGCAAGGGTTTTAAAATAGTTGCTTGTTCTGTAAAGAAAGCGTGCTGTTTAATTAAAATGCTTTTCGCCACGGCGAGTAAGGTTGCATTTCGTCTGAGTAAGCTTTTTAAAAACCATTGTGCTTCTTGTAGATAGTTATTTAATACTTTATCTTCATGCGATTCCAAGGGTCTTATGCGTAATTTGGGAATATCATTGTTGTTAAGGCTGACTTTAAAACCATCATTTTGTTGTGTGACGATAAGATCAGGAATAATATAATCTTGTTTTCGAGGCTTAGAAAAATGTGCAGCAGGACGGGGATTCAACTTTAGCACAAGATTGATTGCTTTTTTAAGCAAAGCATCATCGATGCGTTGCATACAAGTTCGAAGTTTTGCATATTGATGTTTAGCCAGTATTTCCAAATGATGTTGGACCAAGATCTTGGCTTCCTTGAGTGCAACAGTCTGTGGGGGCAGCGCATTTAATTGCAAGGTTAAGCATTCCGATAAATCGCGGGCGCCAACGCCTAAGGGATCGAATTGCTGAATATAATGTAACATGGTTTCTATTTCAATTAACTTCGTTTCTAAAACATTTTGCGAAGCTAAACTTTCTTGGATATCGGCAAGTGAGCTACTGAGGTAACCTTCTTCCGAAATAGATTCAATTAAAGTGCTTGCGATCATCATGTCACGTTCTTCAAAGGGTGCCAAAGCTAATTGATTCATCAAATGTTGATACAGTGTTGGTTCTGTACTTTGTTGTGGAGCATAATCCGCTTTTGGTTTAAGAGTTTTGAGTTCCTCGTTATCTTCGAGTTCTAACAGAGGATTGGTTTCTAAAGCAGTTTGAATTTCCAGGATTAATTCCTGGGTAGAGAGCTGCAATAGACGGATCGCCTGTTGTAGTTTAGGCGCCATCTTCTGCGTTTGATTAAGGCTAAGCCCGACTTTAGGCTTCATAAGCTTATTATAGCTTAAATTTCGAATTCTTCTCCTAAATACACTTGACGTACTTCGGCGTTGGTCAAAATGCTCTCGGCATTGCCTTCGGCAATTTTTCGTCCATTGTTCACAATATAAGCGCGCTCACAAATGTCTAATGTATCTCGTACATTATGATCAGTCATCAACACACCAATGCCTCGCTGACTTAAATGCTTGATCACAAGTTTGATATCAATAATCGAAATAGGATCAACGCCTGCAAAGGGTTCGTCTAATAAAATAAATTTAGGTTTTATCGCCAAAGCGCGCGCAATTTCTACACGACGTCGTTCGCCACCCGAAAGGCTAATGCCCATGGTATCACGCACATTATTAATACGAAATTCGTAGAGTAAATTTTCTAGCGCCGTTTCTCTTGTTGTTTCGTTTAAATCGGGTCGTGTTTCTAAAATCGCCATAATATTATCTGCAACACTGAGTTTTCGAAAGACAGAAGCCTCTTGCGGAAGATAACCAATACCAAGCTGTGCGCGTTTGTGGACAGGTAATAATGTGATATCATTATTGTCTAATAAAATTTTGCCTTGATCAGGATGCACCAATCCCAATATCGAATAAAAACAAGTGGTTTTTCCTGCACCATTGGGCCCCAGTAAACCGATAATTTCTCCACTGTTGATAGTAAGCGAAATGCCATCGATGACTTTTCGAGATTGATAAGTTTTAGAAATATCAGAAATCTTTAGGGTGTTCATTTTTTTCCGTCTTTTTCACATCGTTTGAAACAAAGTATGTTTTCACATCATGCAAGAGTGAGACAGTATTTTTATCCAGAAAAGCTTGCATGCCACGGCCCATTACTTTCATATCAGGTTTTGTCATTGTAATTAAATCATGGGTTTCTGCATAATTTTTTTCTGGGTTGTAACGAAGAGATTCTGTTTCCAATTTAATGTAAGGATTTTGAGGCGTGCTGGGTTGCAATAAAACCACTTGTTCAAAAAGTTCGATATCTTCAATTGTGCCGAGTGTGGGTTGTTTTAGCACACCACGTTTAGCATCAATATGCCAAATGCTATGATCGGGTTTGTAGACAGTCAGATGGGGTTTTATCAAACGCGAGGTATCAGTTTCTGGCAAATAGGCCCAGAAGCTGACATTCAGTTCGCTTTTTAAAGCCCCTTCCGGGGAAAACTCCCAGGTCGTTGCGCTTTTCACATATTCCTGTGGATGTTTAAGCATGCGCATAGGAGTAGTGGTGGTTTTGAGCGGATCAAGAAACCATATCAAACCAAAAGCGGCAATGATAATCGAAAATAAAATCGTCTTCACAATACTTGTGCTTGTAATAAATCATGCATATTGAGGGCACCAACGAGTTTTCCTTCTGCATCCACCACAGGCAATACAAAAGTTTTACCTTCCATTAAGCGAATGGCTTCCAGTGCCAAAGTGCCCGTGGTAATAGAACGGAAATTTCTGGTCATAAATTCACTAATAGAACGTTTATGAATATCAACGCCTTTTTCCATGGTTCTACGCAAATCACCGTCTGTAAAAACACCCAGGATATGTGAGCGATCTGCATCAGCAACAATGGTTGTAAATCCTAAACGTTTCTGCGTCATTTCAAGCAAGGCATCTTTCAACAAGGCATCTTCTGTGACGCGGGGGATGGCGTCCTCCTTGCGCATAATATCGTCAATTTTCAATAATAAACGTCTACCCAAATGCCCTGAAGGGTGAGATTGTGCGAAATCTTCAGCTGTAAAACCTCTAGCATCTAATAAGGAAAGTGCTAAGGCATCGCCCATGGCAAGGGCCACGGTTGTGCTAGTGGTGGGTGCCAACCCTAAGGGACAGGCTTCTTTTTGCACGCTGACATCAAGATGAATATCTGCAAATTTTGCCAAGCTGGAATTTGGATTGTCTGTCATCCTGATGGTAGGAACCACAAAATGCGTTAAAACCG
>CAZCHZ010000137.1:0-4719 GCA_964498615.1 uncultured Legionellaceae bacterium
ACCAAATCAACTAATTCGGGTGGAACACACCACATAAAACGCTCTTGCGTTTCAGAGCAAAGAATCACAGACGGATGTAAATTCGCCATACCCGTTGACACTTTTTCTAAATCAATTTCAGCGCCATAGCCTGCTGCCTCTGCAATTTCAACAGATGCGCATGCTACACCACCTGCGCCCAAATCTTTGAAGCCCACTTTATCGATTAAATTTTTCTCGCGCAGAATATTGAACAATGCATAATTTGCTTTAAGTAAATGACGCTTCAAAAATGCATTGGGTTCTTGTACAGCGCCTTTATTTTGTTCTTGGTTATCTTCTGATAAATCAGTCGAAGCAAAACTTGCGCCACCAAAACCACTGTTATCGGTTGCTTTACCGACTAAAATATAAACGTATTTTTCTGCATTTTTCGGCGCATAAGAGTGAATGACATGATCATCGCGCACAACACCTAGTGTCACAACAGTCACCAAACAGTTTTCATTATAACCAGCATCGTAATAAACATCGCCTGCCAAATTCGGCACGCCAATTGGATTACCGTAACCCGCAATACCTGATACAACACCATCTTGAATCCAATTTGTTTTCTGTCTTGAGATATCACCAAATCGCAATCCATCTGCAAGAGCAATTACTTCAGCACCCATGCAGCATACATCTCGCACGTTACCACCCACACCGGTTGCAGCACCTTCATATGGCACAATCTGCGAAGGATGATTGTGTGACTCATGACTCATCACAATGCCATATCGCTTCCCAGCATGATCGCGAGCTACTTCGACAATCCCAGCATCTTCTTTTGCGCCCAAAATCACATTTGGGCCATCTGTTACCAGCGTCTTTAAATGCTTACGACTGGATTTATACGAACAGTGTTCAGAACCCTGGATAGACCAGAGAACCAACTCAGGTAAAGTCGGCGGACGTTTTAGAATAGTATTTTGAATAATCTCTTGTTCAACACCACTCCAAACACCTACATCTAATCCTTTTGCACGTATAGCCAATAACCCCTGCATTATAATCTCTCTTTGTTTTTCTTTGCTCACAGCAATATCCCCCTGGTTCTTCATTCCTATTTCTAACTGCTTCAACTGCGCATCTGCCTGTGCTTTTGCCATGATAGAATCCTGCTGTGCTTTTGCGTTCATTTCTGAATTTTGCTTGGCTTGCTGTTGCCTGTCAATAAGCATTTTTTTCTGACCATTCTGAAATAACATTTCAGCTAATTTCACATCTTCCTGTGCAACTCTTACTAATTTAAAAGGGTCTATAAATAATGCTAAATCAGGATTAGCAGCTATTGTTTGCTGCATATTTTGCTCAAATCGTAACACTTCCTGTTGTGTAGGTAAAAATCTTATGTCTGTGCTGAATATTCTATCTTTTAAATCTTGCTCATTGACGATATTCCTATAAACTTTTGCACCATATAAAACACTATCATTTAATAGGCAGGATATTTTCCTTGCAGTCATCTTCATACACTCTGCATAGGCTCTGTAATATTGGTCTGTGGCTTCGCTTGCGCTTTGCTGTGCTGCATCTACATTACCTGATGTAACTCTTGGCTGTAGCGCTGCTGAAATAAGATTGGGGTCTTCTCCTAAATCATCTTTTAATGTTTGATACCAAAATTGATAGTTCTTAATTAAACCATCCATCTGCCCTACAAACCCATTATTGATAAGTTCTTTTACAGGTGGTTCAATTCTTTTCCCATCTGCCCCAATACCCCTGTAATACATTAAACCTGTCTGGAAATAATATCTTGCTTGGTCTACTTGGTTGTTGTTATCACCTAATCCATAATCTACTTCCTGTAATGCTGTTTCATCAATAGCCCATCCACTTGGTACAAGTCTTGCAACTACTTGCTGTATTTTAAGGAGTGCCAATATCATCCCATTAACAGCAGCCTTTATCTTTTCAGGTATTGCCAAATTTCTCATTTGGTATATCTGTGGCATATAAAAAGAGTAGGAAAATTCTGCGTTACCACATTCTCTTGGGTCTTGTGGGCGAATCATGTTCTTTTTCAAACCCCACTCTAAAAGCATGTTATTGTCAGGAAGATAAACACCCCGATAAATGTTCCAATTACTATTTTCTATTACTTGTTGGTTATCTAATGGCTTAGGTCTTATCTTTCCGGAACTTGTTTTTGGTAAACCTTTTTGAGTATACGTAGTTCCTGTTCCTTTTGTTTTGGTAATGGTATAAGGCTCACTATCTACTGTCTTTAATTCAAATTTCATACACCTTACATTCCATTCATCATAAGGCCGCATGAAAGCATTATACCATATATTTGTCCATTGAATATTTGAGTAGTTTTTATATTCTTTGGCTGTTTGTGCTATTACCCAAAGTTGTTCTTCTGTTAGGGCATTGGGATTATTTGGATTAAATTCTTTGCCGTATTGTCTCCTAAGTTCGCTTATTTTAATATCAGGTATTTCACCTCTCCAACTTGTATCTCTAAAATCAGGGTATTCCGTCCAAGAGTATATTTGATTTTCAGGTTTTATCCATTTTACATAGATAACACCTTTATCATCCATTTCAACACAAGTACCCACTAATCCAACTTCCCCGCTATCATGAAGCATTTTTTCTTTAAGTACATCAAACCAACCATTAGCTCCTAATACTTCATTGCAGCCAAGTTCAACTAATATTTCTTCGGGTAATCTTTGGAATTGCGCTTGCCATAAATCTAGTTCATTGGCATCCGTGGGTAAATTAGGGTCATTTGGTATCATTTGCACCCCTGATTCTTGTTGTAATTGCTCTAATTGCTTACGGTTCTGTACTATAAATTCAAGCTGGTCAAATTCATCCTGTTTACTCTTAACTGAAATACTATCAATGGCTTTAACTTGTATTTTCTCCCCTCTTTGCATCCACCTGCCTACTAATCCTGATACAATTCTGTTAACTATTTGCAATGTTTGCCAAGAAAGTCTTATATAATCCTGCTTACCATTTATCTGAAATCTATCCTGAAACATGGATTGTACATCAATCCTGCCATTTGCGTAGTTTCTATTCTCTAAAAATTGTACATTTCGGTTATAATAATAACCTCCTATACCTGCAACTACAGTACCCCATATTTTTTTGGACATTTTTAGTCCAAAGTCTTTAGTAGATTTTTGTTCAATAGATAATTTTTCAAGCTGGAACTGTTGTAAAACGTCAGCTTGTGAATGCTCATTAGAAGTCGAAGAATTTTGACTTTCCATTAATATCTTGGATATAATTAAGCCAAATATAATAATTTTCTAACGAACAATAGATTTTTTTAGAAAATATTTAATTTAAAGAGGGTTCTTGTTGATTATTGTAAATAATAACCAATGGTTTTTTCTTTGGAGCAGGTTTTATAGGTCTTTCGGTTAAAACTGAAATTAATATTAAAAATGAAACTAAAATATCATACTTGGTTCTATCATAAGGGTCAAATAATAAAGCATTATCTAATATTTCAATCCAATCTATTTTATCACAATGGTTATCAAAAAATGATATGCCATTATCTAATTGCTTAGTTAAGGAGAACGGTGTTATGGGTGTACCCCTATGTCTTTCTGCATCATCTCTTTTTGTAGGGTCAATTAAACTTGATGGGTAAATACCTAAATAGCCAACTTTTCCCCTGTCTCTAAAATAGCAATCGTAATCGTATGCCGTATGCTTGTCACATGTTGGGTAGCCATAAAATTCTGCTGCCAACAAAATTTGGTTATGTAACTTATCTTTCTCTGATGGTCTTCCGTAAAGCATTCCAATCGGCTTCCCCGTATTATTAGGGTCAAGTAAATCAGAACGCCTACCAATCAAGGCACACGCCTTTGATCCATATTTTCTACCGCCTTGACTATTAGAATAACTATCCACAGCTATTGCACCGTCTTCGCTTCTACCTGGGCATTTGCCTCCGTTTATCATAGTGAAAATATTATCCTGCCCTTCTTTTGGTAGCCATGTTATTTCCCAATGAAAGTTTTTCTCATTGTCTGTTATATCCCTCCATTGAACTTTTTGGGTATCTTCATTCCTGAAAAATAAAACCTTTCTTTTATAGATTGGGTTTTCTTCTAGTTGATGTTTTCTTTGATTTATGTTAAGAGAATTAAAAGCACATCCTGTATTTGCAGCTTCAAACATTTCCTGCACTGTACATGGATTCATACGAATTTCTTCTTCCAAAAGTTCACCTGTCAATCCAATCCTTCTACTAAGCACATAAGCCTTTGCACCTTTCTTAATATCTTCTTCCGAAATCTCACTAACGGTATCACCTGTGATTGGGTCTTTTACTATCCATTTTTTTACAAGATATTCGTATTGTTCCTGTGTTGGTTCATCAATAACTGACATCCCAAATTCATCAATAAAACCTTCGTAATTATCGTATGCTGGAGTAAAATAAGTTACAAATCTATTTGGTGTTTTCTTACCACTGCTTTTGAATTGATTAGCCCCATCCCATGCAATTTTATATTGCATACCGCCCCCTTTAGTCATTTCGTTTACCGTACTTGGTGCTTCCATAAAACCAACTCTTTTAGCACCTTTTACCAATGTTTTACTTACTATAGCTAAAAATTTTGAGAATGGAATATCTAAAGGCCATTTACCACCTTCATCTGCCAAAATACGGCTCATTCTACCACGGTCATACGCATTGAGTACTGGCGCACG
>CAZCHZ010000138.1:0-4706 GCA_964498615.1 uncultured Legionellaceae bacterium
CGTGTACTTCCTTGTCCACGTCAAACAACACCCTATAACGTCCAACTCTCAATCTATACCCATACTCATGATTCTTGAGTGGCTTGACATCATGGGTGCTCGGAAAATTAACCAGTCCATCCACAGCATCAATAATGTCAACCCGGGCCTGATAATCCCTAAGTTTCTCTAATTGCCTGGCGGCCTTTGGTTTCCATGTTATGCCATACATAAGTGTAGCATAAGTAACAACATAAGAATACACAATAGGTGTTAAAAAATTTATTTTATGGTAGGATAGCCCCCACTTATGGAAAACCAAACGACAAAAAGGACAGATCTCAGCCTAAACGAAGGCCCCTTGGTGAATTGGCTCAACAATTTACTGCGAAGTGCTGCTAGCCAAGGGGCTTCTGATATTCATTTCGAACCCTATGAAAAGTACTATCGTATTCGGTTTCGGCAAGATGGTATTTTATATGAACATGAAAGCCCAGCGCCGCATTTGGCAGCGCGTTTAACGGCAAGATTAAAGGTTTTGGCCCAACTGGATATTGCAGAGCGAAGACTGCCGCAAGATGGACGCTTTAGCCTGCACTTTCCTGATTTACAGAATCGCAACGTAGATTTTCGCTTAAGTAGCTGCCCCACCTTATTTGGTGAAAAAATGGTGCTGCGTCTCTTAGATCCCCTACATTCGCAATTAGAAATGGATAACTTAGGTTTAGAAGATTTCCAAAAAAATCTTTTCTTAAAAGCCCTTAACCAACCCCAGGGCATGATTTTGGTGACTGGCCCCACAGGCAGTGGTAAAACCGTCACTTTATACACAGCACTTAAATATCTCAATACTGAAACACGTAACATTTCAAGTTGCGAAGACCCAATCGAAATCAATTTACCCGGGATTAATCAAGTGAATGTGAATCCCAAAACAGGTTTGAGTTTTGCAAACATCCTAAGAGCTTTTTTAAGACAAGATCCCGATGTCATGATGGTGGGTGAAATTAGAGATTTAGAAACAGCTGAAATCGCAATCCAAGCTGCGCATACCGGCCATTTAGTGCTTTCCACCCTGCATACCAATAGCGCCATTGCAAGCTTAACGCGCTTTATTAATATGGGGATCCCTAAGTTTAATCTGGCGTCAACGATTTCTTTGATCATTGCACAACGTCTGGCCAGACGGCTTTGTGAGCACTGCAAACTGCCTGCCTCTATCCCCGCAAATGCTTTAGTAGATTTAGGATTTTCAAAAAATGAATTATCAGACATTAAACTTTTTGGGCCAAAGGGTTGTTCTCACTGCAAGATGGGATATCGCGGACGCACTGGCATATATGAAATATTGCCCTTTTCAAATGCGCTTGCCACATTGTTAATGCAAGATGCCCCTGAAACAACATTGCTTGCAAAAGCTTGCCAAGAAGGTCTATGCCTGCTTAAAAGCTCGGCTTTACATAAAGTAAAACAAGGCATCATTGGCTTGGCCGAATACAGCCGCGTTATTCAGGATGCATAATGGCTGCAGGAAAGCACATCAAAAAACTGCAAGCAAAAATTCCTTATCATAAAATAACTTTATTTACACAAAAATTAGCCACACTCATTACTGCAGGCGTCCCCTTGGTACAAGCACTCAACATTATTACAACCACCATCGACAAAAAGAAAGATCCAAAACTTTATACAATCATCTACACACTGAAACGCAAATTAGAATCTGGGCTTGCCTTCCATGTAGCGCTTGCCAATATATCTGCTTTTGATAACTTATATCAAAATCTGATTTATGCCGCAGAACAATCCGGCACTTTGGAAAACATATTGCTGCGCATCTGTCGTTATCGTGAAAAAATTCAAACCATCACACGGAAAATAAGAAAAGCGCTTTATTATCCACTCACCATTCTCTTAACTGCCATCATCACGAGTATCATTTTATTAACACAAGTGGTGCCGACTTTTAAAGACATTTTTATCAGCCTGAATGCAACCTTACCTCCTTTGACAGAAGCCGTATTAAGATTTTCCGAAATCTTACAAAGTTACGGATTATATATTGTTTTTTGTATTCTTCTCATGATTATCAGTATATGTTATTACTATCGTCAACATCCAGGATTTCAATATCAATGCCAGCAATATGCACTCTCATTGCCCTACGTAGGCGCTTTACTCCAAAAACATCAGATTGTAGGCATCTGCCAAACCTTAAGTACTCTGATAGAAGCGGGGATCCCTTTGATCCAAGCCTTAGAAATTATCGTACATCGCAAGAATCTTGTTTATCAAAAAGTGATCCGTCATATCCGAAATGATCTAATACAAGGACAATGTTTTGGAAAAGCCATCCAAAGGACAAAAGCCTTTCCAGCTTTGGTTGAACAACTGATTGTGATTGCTGAAGAAGCAGGCGAATTGGCTGCTATGCTATCGAAAATAGCTGCCATTTATGAGGCAGAGCTCGATAAACATATCGATGGATTGACAAGTGTACTCGAACCCTTAATTATTGTCTTCATGGGAACGCTGACAGGAGGATTGGTAATCGCAATGTTTCTTCCTATTTTTGAGATGGGATCACTTTTTTGATATCTCCCTTCATTTTTGTTGGGCTTGTCCTATTCCTATTTAGCCTATTAATAGGACGTTTCCTGAATGTTGTGATTGCGAGGATCCCCAAGATGTTGAAGGTTTCTGACACTGCGTATTTTAATCTTTGCATACCACCCTCCGCTTGTCCCCGCTGCCAACATAACCTAACTTTTTTAGATAATATTCCTGTCTTCAGCTTTCTTTGGCTTAAAGGTCGTTGCCGTTATTGTCTGGCATCGATTTCTTGGCGTTATCCCCTGGTGGAATTGCTAAGCATGAGCTTATCTCTTGTTATCCTGACCCATTATGGTCTTAGTATTGAGATGCTAGGTGCTTTACTCCTCACCTTTGCATTAATTACTTTAAGTTTTATCGATTTCGAAGAAGGTATTTTACCTGATAATATTACGCTTCCCTTTTTATGGTTGGGATTATTATTCAATAGTTTTATAACTCACAATAGTCAGGATGCCATCCTGGGTGCTGCTTTGGGCTATCTTAGCCTATGGCTGATATATCATGTCTTCAAATTCTTAAGCGGTAAAGAAGGCATGGGCTATGGTGATTTTAAGCTATTGGCAATGTTAGGTGCATGGCTTGGGTATCAGACGCTACCCCTGATCATTTTATTGGCCTCATTAATGGGCAGCCTGGTGGGTCTTGGACTTATTTTCTTTCTAGGCAGAGATAGAAATAAACCCCTGCCTTTTGGACCCTATCTTGCCATCGCTGGATGGATCTCATTACTCTGGGGACAAGCTATAATATCATTTTATTCAGGGATATTTGCGTTATGATCATTGGCTTAACTGGGGGCATAGGCAGCGGAAAGTCCACTGTGGCCCAAATTTTTAGAGACTTAAAAATCACCGTGATCGACGCTGACCAAATTACAAAAAGATTAGTGGCCCCAGGTGAAGCTGCCCTGGATAGTATTGTGTCACATTTCGGTCCCACTATCCTTCAACCAAATGGAGAATTAAATCGGGCAAAACTCAGATCGCGTATTTTTGAATCGGTAGAAGAAAGACGTTGGTTGGAAAAGTTATTACACCCATTAGTGAAAGCAGATATTTTAAAATGCGCTACGCTCATTTCACCAGGCGAATATTGCGTCGTTGAAATCCCCCTGCTCATAGAATCTCAGTTTGAAGGTGCAGTGGATAGGATTTTAGTCGTAGATTGTTTGGAATCACAGCAAATCGACCGTGTTGCGATTAGAGATGCTATTCCACGTTCCAGCATTGCGGCTATTTTAAGAACCCAAGCAGATAGGAAAACACGGCTTGCGATGGCTGATGATATTATTAGTAATGATACAACCAGGGATGTCTTAAAACAGCAGGTACGTACCCTGCATATTTACTATAGTGAACTCGCTAAAAATTTTAGTAAAGCCCCCGCTCAATAGGCGCTTTTCCAACCATATAAAAAGTTTAGCCTGAAGCCAACCAGGCATTACGATATTTTATCACCTGACGTCTGGCTTCATTCGACCCAACCCACAATATCATGAAAGCAAACAACAATAAATAAAGAGGGAAAATAGTATATAATTCAAGCCCTAGCACTTCTATCAAGTAGGGTTTTTGTCGACTTAACACTATCATAAAGGCCATCGACATAATAAACATTAAGGCAGTCCCCACAAGATAACCAAAGATAAGTGCCCAAAGCACCGTCAGCATCATCGCAAACATAATGAAGTAGCCAACACCGATACTCGGGAAAAATAAAAATATCATAATCACAGCCAACATAAAGATAGGCACAGGAAATGCGGAAATTTTTTCTCTACTATTAAACACATACACCCAGGATAATAAAAACCCAGACAAAACAATAATGGCATTCAGATCGGCCAAATATAAATCTATGTAATAAAAAATAACGTTTTTCACGCCGATCAAAATAGGTTTTTGCATCAATTCACTGCCTTTATTGATCATGAAAGCTATTAGCTTTATCAAACCGGATATCGGACAAATGATAAAAGCATTAACCTTAAAAAACTTTACACTTTCTTGCCAAGGCGCAAAGGGCCTGAGATCCTGAGATAATATTTTTTGGCACATATTTGCCCCCAAATATCCCATGCCAATATCAGCGCATAAATATAAAAATGTCGA
>CAZCHZ010000139.1:0-4672 GCA_964498615.1 uncultured Legionellaceae bacterium
GGAGAATTAAAGGTTTACAGCAGTAAGGCGGCAGTCACGTAACTTACATTGGCATGCTATAGAAAAAACTGAAGAAACCTGATAACATAAAATCCCGTCTAGTATCCATTTTTATAGTTTTACAGTCTGTAAATCTATGAGAGTTTCATCATTTTTGGAGCATGCATGGCTAGGTTTGTTTTTGTTACGGGTGGTGTTGTTTCTTCTTTAGGTAAAGGCCTGGCTGCGGCTTCTTTGGCTGCGATTCTAGAATCCCGTGGGTTACGCCCAAGTTTGTTAAAATTTGACCCCTATATCAACATCGATCCTGGCACCATGAGCCCTTTTCAACATGGGGAAGTGTTTGTCACAGAAGATGGTGCAGAAACCGATCTGGATTTGGGAAATTACGAACGTTTTGTGCGAAGCCGCATGACAAAAACCAATAATTGCACCACTGGCCGCATTTATTCCAATGTCATCAACAAAGAAAGAAAAGGTGATTATTTAGGCGCCACGGTGCAAGTGATTCCGCATATTACAGATGAAATAAAACAATGGATTATTCAGTGCGCAGAAGGATTTGATGTGCTTTTAATTGAGATTGGCGGGACAGTGGGGGATATCGAATCTCTGCCATTTTTGGAAGCCATCAGACAACTTCGCATGGAAGTAGGCTCGCAAAACACCGTTTTTATCCATCTTACCTTGGTGCCCTATATTGAAAGTGCAGGCGAAATTAAAACCAAACCCACACAACATTCTGTCCAGGCCTTACGTTCCATTGGTATCCAGCCTGATATCTTGATTTGTCGCTGTCCAAAAGGATTTTTAGAACCCGAACGCAAAAAAATTGCCCTTTTTACCAACGTTGAAGAAAAAGCCGTCATCGCGTCTCCCGATATGGAATCCATTTATGAAATTCCCATGATGTTAGAAGCACAAGGGCTAGATGACATTGTATTAGCAAAATTAGGTATGAATGCGCCCAAGGCAGATTTACATGAATGGCAGCGGGTAGTCTCTGGACAAAAAGAAGTTAAGGATGAAGTAAGGATTGCCTTTGTGGGCAAATATGTCAATTTAAAAGATGCCTATAAATCATTAAACGAAGCCATATTGCATGCGGGTATCCAAACACATACCCGTGTCAATGTCGTGTATGTGGAAGCAGAAGAAATTGAACGTCAGGGGGTTGGAAAGTTAAAGGGCATGGATGGCATTTTAGTGCCGGGAGGATTTGGTGAACGCGGTGTTTTAGGAAAGGTGATGGCAGCACAATATGCCAGAGAAAATAAAATTCCGTATTTAGGCATTTGTCTTGGCTTGCAGATTGCGGTGATTGAATTAGCACGCAGTCTTGGCAATATGCCAGCGGCCAATAGCACAGAATTTGATGCGAAAACACCTTTTCCTGTAATTGCCTTGGTTACAGAATGGATGACAGAAGCTGGGATAAAAGAATATCGTCATGAAACCTCACTTAAAGGCGGCACCATGCGTTTGGGTGCGCAAAAGTGCAGACTTTCACCTAACAGTTTAGTGCACCGTATTTATGGGAAAGATGTCATTAGCGAACGTCATCGACATCGTTATGAAGTAAATGAAAAATTATTACCTGAATTAGAAAAAGTAGGATTAAAAGTCTCTGGCCGTTCCATGGATGGCAGTTTGGTGGAAATGATAGAGCTCCCAGATCACCCTTGGTTTGTGGCCTGTCAATTTCATCCAGAATTTCATTCAACGCCAAGAGATGGTCATCCCTTATTTACCCATTTTATTCAAGCAGCCATAAAACAACATCATGATCGTGGAGTACAGAAATAATGAAATTATGTGGTTTTTCCATAGGTGAAAAAGAACCTTTTTTCCTCATTGCAGGTCCCTGTGTGATTGAAAGCGAACAATTAGCACTCGATACCGCAGGGATATTAAAAGACTTAACCAGTCGTTTAGGGATCCCCTTTATTTATAAATCTTCTTTTGATAAGGCCAATCGTTCGTCTCAGAGCAGTTTTCGTGGTTTAGGTATAGAAGAAGGTTTGCGTATTTTAGCGCTTGTCAAAAAAACATTTAACATTCCTGTCTTAACTGATGTGCATGAGGACACACCCTTAGCAGAGGTCGCAAAAGTGGTGGATGTATTACAAACACCTGCTTTTTTATGTAGACAAACGAATTTTATTCAAAATGTGGCTCGCCAGAATTTGCCTGTCAATATCAAAAAAGGGCAGTTTTTAGCGCCCTGGGATATGATCAATATTGTGGAAAAAGCGAAAAGTGTAGGAAATAATAACATTATGGTCTGTGAACGGGGGGTGAGTTTTGGTTACAATAATTTGGTGTCTGATATGCGATCGCTTGCGGTGTTAAAAGAAACGCGTTGCCCGGTTGTCTTTGATGCCACGCATTCAGTGCAATTACCAGGAGGTCAAGGTAAGGCTTCTGGCGGACAACGAGAATTTATCCCAGTATTATCAAGAGCAGCCATAGCCGTGGGGGTGTCAGGCTTGTTTATTGAAACCCACCCAAACCCAGATAAAGCCTTGAGTGATGGACCAAATGCCTGGCCGCTCGACAAAATGGCTTCACTCTTAGAAATCCTAAAATCATTGGATGAGGTGTCAAAACGTGGCTGAAATTAGGGATATACGTGCAAGGGAAGTGTTAGATTCGCGGGGTAACCCAACAGTTGAAGCAGAAGTGATTTTAGACACAGGGGTTATAGGACGTGCCGCTGTCCCTTCTGGGGCCTCAACGGGTAAAAAAGAGGCACTGGAACTCCGAGATGGGGGAAAGCGTTATGGTGGTAAGGGCGTTTTACAAGCGATTAAACATATTCAAGTGGAAATGCGCGCTGCTTTGCTTGGGCATGATGTTAGGCATCAAAAAGGCTTAGACGATTTATTGCTAAACTTAGATACCACCGTCAATAAAGGACGTTTAGGCGCGAATGCCATTCTGGCCGTATCCATGGCAGCAGCACATGCCGCAGCAGAAACCGTCAAATTACCTTTGTTTGAATATCTGGGCATGCATTTTGAAGGTCCGTATATTTTACCCCTGCCCATGATGAATATCCTGAATGGCGGCGTACATGCAGATAATAATGTAGATTTCCAAGAATTTATGATACTCCCAGTGGGCGCGCCCAATTTTAAAGAAGCATTACGATTTGGCGTAGAAATTTATCATGCCCTAAGATTGCTTTTAAAACGGCAGGGTTTGGCGACCACTGTGGCAGATGAGGGTGGCTTTGCGCCCAATTTAGCTTCTAACCGAGAAGCCTTGGAATGGATAATGAAAGCGATTGCAGAAACAGGATTGAAATCCGGGCGAGATGTCTATTTGGGGTTAGATTTAGCCAGTAATGAATTTTATCAAGCAGGACAATATGTGTTGCATTCCGAAAATAAAACCTTAAGCTCTGTAGAATTAATAGACTATTTAAAAAATTTAGTGAATGATTATCCCATCATTTCTATTGAGGATGGCATGGCTGAAAGCGATTGGGCAGGATGGAAAACGCTCACAGAAACCTTAGGCAAGAAAATACAATTGGTAGGTGATGATGTGTTCGTTACCAATACCACTATTTTAGAACAAGGCATTCGAGAAAAAGTGGCCAATGCTGTGTTAATTAAACCTAATCAAATTGGTACACTCTCAGAAACTTTTGATGCGATCAGCATGGCAAAAGAAGCGGGATATGCCTGTGTTATATCTCACCGCTCTGGGGAAACTGAAGATACCACGATTGCCGATCTCGCTGTGGCAAGTCGTGCAGGCCAAATTAAGGCTGGTGCGCCTTGTCGAAGCGAGCGACTTGCCAAATATAATCAATTACTGAGAATTGAAGAACATTTAGGGCCTGCAGCGCAATTTGCGGGTAAAACTGTTTTTCAAGGTAAAACCATGTTAGGATCCAAGGAATGAAAGGGGTGATGTTAATATTGGTGCTTGCACTTTCACATATACAATATAGATTGTGGGTGGGCACGGGAAGTGTAAAAGATGTGCTTCGTTTAAAAGCGGCCATTGCAAAAGAAATAGTGGATATTGATGTGCAATTGGGGCGTAACCGTATGCTCAGTGCCTAAGTGCTGGCGCACAACGCAAGACCCGAAGCTTTTGAAGAACGTGCACGTACTGAATTAGGCATGATAAGAGCCAGCGAAACATTTTGTATTGTTGTGGAGCAATAAAATATAAATATATGGAGAGATAAATTGGGTTTTTTTAGATCGCTTTATAATAATCTTCTTGCATGGTCTAAACATAGACATGCTGTCTATTATTTAGTGGTTTTAAGTTTTTTGGATTCTTCCGTGTTCCCCATATCGCCCATGTTTATCTTAGTGCCGATGATATTTGTGAAACCAGAACGCGCATTTTGGTATGCAGGGATTTGTACCTTGAGTTCTATCTTGGGTGGCGTTCTGGGGTATGTTTTGGGATATGCGGTTTTTGATTTTTTTGTACAACCTTTTTTGCAAATGATGGGATATATCAATTTATATAATTCTGCATTGCAATGGTTTCAGGAATGGGGATTTTGGGCAGTATTTATTGGTTGTTTTTCACCTATCCCTTATAAAATTTTTACGATTGGGGCCGGTGTGATGCAATTAGATATCCTTGGATTTTTATTGGCCTCTGTTTGTGGCCGATCTTTAAGATTTTTCTTAACGGC
>CAZCHZ010000140.1:0-4606 GCA_964498615.1 uncultured Legionellaceae bacterium
CCAAGAGATCCATCTGGTCAATCGACACAAGCTGATATTAGAAGAACAGGTTTTGCAGGACTTAGTCCTCTTCTTAAAACCTGGACAACGTTCAGAGATTTTGCTTATTTAATGTTTGTTGTTGTATTTATTTTTATTGGGGTCGCAATAATGTTAAGAGTAAAAATTGATCCGCGGACTGTAATGACTATTCAAAACCAAATACCAAAATTAATAATAGGAATACTGAAAAGTGAGCCTAAAAACAGTTTATATTAAAACCCACGGTTGCCAGATGAACGTCTATGATTCTACACGAATCTTAGATTTATTAAAAACAACCCATGGCATAGAACCCGTTGCAACCCCCGAAGAAGCTGATCTCTTATTGATTAATACCTGTTCCATTCGTGAAAATGCCGAGGCCAAGACAGCTTCACAATTAGGACGTTTTCGTCCCTTTAAAGAAAAACGCCCAGAAGTGGTGATTGGGGTAGGTGGCTGTGTTGCTAGCCAAGAAGGCGAAGCTTTGCAAAAGCGTATTCCTTATATTGATCTGGTTTATGGCCCACAAACTTTACATCGTCTCCCGCACATGCTTTCCACTGTCACCAAAACTCGCAGTCCTATGGTGGATGTTTCTTTTCCTGCCATTGAAAAATTTGATAATCTTCCCGCACCCAGTGTGGATGGTCCAACGGCTTTTGTTTCCATCATGGAAGGTTGTACTAAATATTGCAGTTTCTGTGTTGTGCCTTATACGCGTGGAGAAGAAATCAATCGTCCCTTTGATGATGTTTTGCATGAAGTATTATCACTTACACAAAAAGGAGTAAGAGATATTACGTTATTAGGGCAAAATGTGAATGCCTATCAAGGGAAAATGCATGATGGTAAAACCGCCGATCTCGCTATGCTGATTACCTATTTGAATGAAATAGATGATCTCTATCGCATTCGATTTACGACATCTCATCCATTAGAATTTGGCGATCGATTAATAGAGTGCTTTGCAGAATTTCCCAAACTTGCAAATCATTTACATCTACCCGTGCAAAGTGGCTCTGATATGATTTTATCGCGCATGAAACGTGGTTACACGGCAAAAGAGTATGAAAATAAAATTAATCGTTTGAGGGCTATTCGTCCTGATATTAGCATTACCTCGGATTTTATTGTGGGATTCCCGGGAGAAACAGAAAAAGAATTTCAAGAAACCTTAGGATTAGTCAAAAATCTTCGCTTTGATCAATCCTACAGTTTTGTGTATAGCAAACGACCCGGAACAAAAGCTGCGCTGCTCTTTGATGATGTACCCTTAACTGCAAAAAAAGAACGTTTGGCCATCCTGCAAGATTTACTGATAGAACAAGCAGCGACCTACAGCAACGCCATGGTGGGCAGTCATCAAGCCGTTTTAGTCACCGGTCCTTCTAAAAAAGATCCTGAAATACTGTGTGGGCGTACAGACAACAACCGCGTCGTCAATTTTGAAGGCTGGGCTAGACCTGGCAGTATCTGCCAAGTTCTCATCACTGAGGTAAGCAGACATACCTTAAGAGGTAAAGAAATCCTTTCAGAAACCCCTATTTCAGGTTATGCTTAAAAATATATAAGATAGGTTACCGCATAAGGGCGGTTGATAGTCTGTACGATTGAGTGACCCACGACATACTTCCGATCTCGTTTTGAGCCCGTTTGATAATAGACGGCTTGCGAGCCTATGCGGTAGATTTGATGAAAACTTACGTCAAATTGAACGTGCCTTAGGCGTGCAAATTGCCTGCCGTGGCAACACCATTCATGTAACAGGGACAGAAGAAAAAACCCCAAAAATTGCCCTTGAGGTCTTAGAGCACTTATATCAAGAAACTAAAAATAATGGAGAATTAACACCATCCCAAATTCATCTTACTTTGAAACAATATAGGAGCGGATTTAGCATGACGGAAACAAGCGATATGGTCGAATTTGTGTTAAAAGCACGTGCAGGCGTGATACGACCGCGCTCCCCTAATCAGTTGCACTATTTACAGAATATCCAATCTCATGATATCAACTTTGGCATTGGTCCGGCTGGAACAGGTAAAACTTTCTTGGCAGTGGCTTCTGCAGTCGCGGCCCTTGAACAAGAGAAAATTCGACGTATTCTATTAGTTCGCCCAGCGGTGGAAGCAGGAGAACGTTTAGGGTTTTTACCAGGTGATATTGCCCAGAAAATTGATCCTTATTTACGCCCCCTATATGATGCACTCTATGAAATGCTTGGATTTGAACGTGTGATTAAACTTTTGGAACGTCAGGTGATTGAAATTGCTTCATTAGCCTATATGCGTGGACGTACTCTGAATGATGCTTTTATTATTTTGGATGAAGCACAAAATGCAACAACAGAACAGATGAAAATGTTTTTAACCCGTCTTGGCTTTAGCTCCACTGCCGTTGTCACCGGTGACATTACACAAGTGGATTTACCCAAGGGCAAAGAATCGGGCTTACGTCAAGTGATCAACATGTTACAAGATGTGCCGGGCACAAGCTTTACTTTCTTTCAATCCTCCGATGTTGTACGCCATCCTGTGGTACAAAGAATTATTGAAGCCTATGAAAAATTTGAAGCCAATAAACCACGTAAACCTGGGGACAATAATAATGACCATTGATCTTGCATTGCAAATTGCAAGTGATGAAAAAACCTTGCCTCATCCTGCTCAATTTCGCGAATGGGTGACTGTTGCTCTAACTGGTCGCGTGGATACCGCAGAATTAACCATTCGTGTCGTGGATGAAAAAGAAAGTGCTACCTTAAATATGCAATATCGACAGAAAGAAGGACCCACCAATGTGTTATCTTTTCCTTATAAACCCATTCCAGGCGTTGCAAGCCGTCTTTTGGGTGATATTGTAATTTGTGCACCTATTGTCACTCAAGAAGCCGCATTACAACAACATAGTCTATTGGCACAATGGGCACATATGGTGGTACATGGCGTTTTGCATTTACTTGGATATGATCATGAAACTGACGAAGATGCGCTTGAAATGGAACAACTGGAAACAACACTGTTACTGCAATTAGGCTTTCCGCCCCCTTATGATGGAGAAATTATTTTACCATGAATGACGAACCGCAACCTAGCCCTTCTCTTACCCGATCTTGGCTGAGTAAACTGAGCGCTGTTTTAAATGGCGAACCTCGCGATCGCAATGAATTGATGGAAGTATTAAGAGATGCTTCAGAACGACATCTATTAGATCCTAATGCTCTGGCCATGATTGAAAGTGTCATTGAAGTGCCCGAATTACGAGTGAGCGACATTATGATCCCACGCTCTCAAATGATTGTTTTAGATCAAGACATGCCCTTGGACCAAATTTTACCGATTGTCATGACAACGGTTCACTCGCGTTTCCCAGTCATTGGTGAAAATAAAGATGATATCTTGGGTATGTTGCTTGCCAAAGATTTATTGCCCTATGCTTTCGAAAAACGCAGCTTTAATATTCGCGATGTATTAAGACCGGTTGTGTTTGTGCCTGAAAGTAAACGCTTGGATGTATTATTGCAAGAATTTCGCATTAATAAAAATCATATGGCTGTTGTGGTCGATGAATACGGTGGAATCACTGGCCTTGTTACCATTGAAGATGTATTAGAACAAATTGTGGGTGACATAGATGATGAGTATGATACCCCTGAAGATCAATTTATCAAAAAATACAATGAAAATACTTTTGCTGTAAAAGCCTTAATGCCCATCGAAGACTTTAACGATTATTTTGGGATCCGGCTTGATGATAGAGATGTAGATACCATTGGCGGGCTGGTATTGCGAGAATTTGGACATCTGCCAAAACGAGGTGAATCCATCGAGATTTCAGGGTTTCGCTTTAAAATATTGCGGGCTGATAACCGACGTATACATCTTTTACAAGTGATGCCTCCTAACCCTTAAGGACATTAAATGCGTATTAATCACCTCATTGTTGGCACGGATAATCTTGAATCTTCTTCTCAATTTTATATGAAATTGTTTGATTTTATTGATGATGGTGTTTTTGTTGACACCGGCAGTCATCTACAAGGTAGAGTACTTACCATGCTTACCCAAGATGAACATCTCTTTCAATTGCTTTTAGTGCCTTTTGGCCCAGAAAAACTACCTAATCCACAACATATTGCTTTTGAGGTGGATGCCTCCAAATTTGAAAAAATTTATCAAAATTCTAAGAAACTTGGACTAAAAATAAGATCACAACCTGCCTTAGATAGCGACGAAGATACTATCTTAGGACATTTAGCCTTTGCAGAATATAACTATAGAAACTTTTATATTTTAGATCCGGCCAATACTAATGTTGAAGTGATGACCAAAAAATAACTAATATGAAAACATGAGCACGACAAAGATAATAGAAGTACTGCCCTATAACCCTCAGTGGCCTGCGATGTTCAATGTGGAAGCCACATTGATTAGAAAAGCTTTAAGCGAAAATTGTCTTGACGTGCAGCATATTGGTTCTACATCCGTAGAGGGTCTTTTTGCAAAACCCAAAATTGATATCCTTGCTGTCATCAAAAACACTGATGATGTTATTACAAAACTGGAATCCATTGGCTATGAAT
>CAZCHZ010000141.1:0-4575 GCA_964498615.1 uncultured Legionellaceae bacterium
ATGGGTGTTTCGCCTAAAAAACGCTCTAAAAAGACTGCTAAAAAGAGGGCGAAGGTCAGAAAAAGACCTGCTGCGAAGAAGAAACCAGTGACTAGAAAAGCGTCTACCAAGACTGCAGCAAAAACGAAGATTAAAAAGGTTCGCAAGACCAGGGTTAAAAAAATTAAAGCTTTGGTTCAAAAAGCACGCAAAAAAGTAGCTAAGAGACCTAGTGCCAGAAAAACTGTGTCAAAAAAGCGACGCCGCGCTTAGATAGAAGATGTCATGCTATCCAATAGGTTTTTCATCTCATTGATGTATTAATTTGTCTTTTTTCAAGACGGGTTGCAAATAATAGCCCTAATTCAAATAATCCCCACATCGGTAGTGCAAGTAAAATTTGCGAGACAACATCAGGGGGCGTCAATAACATTCCTAAGACAAAGGCAGCCACAATCATGTAAGGGCGTAGATGTTGCAGCATGCGTACGGAAACCAGACCAAAGTTTACGAGAGCCATTGTAATGACAGGTACTTGAAAGGCAATGCCCCCTGCCAATAAAAATGTTAAAACAAAATCCAGATAATGTCTGATATCTGTCATGACTATTACATCTGGTGGAGCAGCGCTTGCAAAAAATTTTAAAGCTAAAGGGCAGATCAGCCCGTAACTAAATCCCGCGCCCAAATAAAATAATATAATGCTCATTAAGAGCATGGGAAACATGGCTCTTTTTTCTTGTTGATAAAGACCCGGAGCTGCAAAAGACCAAATTTGATAGAAAAAATAAGGAACAGAAACAAATAGTGCTGTGATCATGGCAAGTTTCATCGGGACAGTAAAAGTAGAAGTCACTTCAGTGGCTATCAAGCTGCTGCCCTTGGGAAGATGAATAATTAAGGGCTTTGCGATAAAGGTATACAAAGCTTCATCTATCCAGAAAAAAAAGAAAAAACAAATCATATAAAATATAGAAGCATAGATGAGACGTTTTCTCAATTCTAGTAAATGTGCAAGAAATGTCATAATGGAAAATGTGTTTTAAAGGTATTGTGATACCAACGTTGTATTTGTCCCAACCATCGTCCTAGCATATAGGTTATCTCAGGCAAGCGCTCGGGTTTGATAACCAATAATGCAACAAAGAAGATCACAAAAAGTTCTAACATGTTCATAAAGTTATTTCTGATCTTGATTTGTTAAGGTGGGATTTTTGTTAGATGTTTCGTTGCTACCTTCCAGTCCTTTTCGAAAATTTCGTAAGGCGCATCCGAGATCTTCTCCTATATCTCTTAGGCGTCTTGTGCCAAATAGAATCAGAATAATAAAGAAAATCAGTAGTAAAGATCCAAAACTGATGCCGCCCAGTCCCATAAATACCCCCTTTAAAATTTAGCCAATCCGCCGCCTAAAAGATGAAAATGAAGATGATCAATTTCTTGTCCGCCCCCAGGTCCTGTATTGATCACTACACGAAAACCATTGTTGAGTCCTTGTGCTTTTGCAATAGCAGGTATCACCATCAGCATATGTGCTAAAAGCACTGCATGTGTGGATTGTGCTTCTATTAAACTGTTAATATGCAGTCTGGGTACGATCAATAGATGAATGCGCGCTTTGGGATGGATATCTCGAAAGACCACCAGCTTATCATCTTGATAGACATTCTCCGATGAGATATCGCCTGCAATGATTTTACAAAAAAGGCAGTCAGACATAATAGCTCCTTGCTAAGAACAGGATAAGGCTTAAGGCTACCCCTAGTAGGATACCAAAATACAACATGATTTTGGAGTCTATAGACTTAGATTTTGAATGATTTTTAATTTTCTCTAGGGGCTCTTGTATAGCAACCAGATTAGCGTACAGCAATTGTGGGAGTTCTGGTAATTTCTCCATCCATAAGGGTCCATAGGTCTTCATTTTACGTAAAAAGGCTTTAGGACCTACTTGGTTTTGGATCCAATTTTGCAAGAGTGGTTTTACGACAGCAAAGACATCAAGCTCTGGATCTAGGTGACGGCTTAAGCCTTCAACATTCATTAATGTTTTCTGCAATAAAGTTAATTGTGGTTGAATATTGATATCAAAACGGCTGGCTGTTTGTAATAAGCGTAGTAAAAGTTTTGCAAAAGAAATGTCCTTTGTCGGTTGTTCAAAGAGCGGTTCTGCAACAGTGCGAATGGCCGCTGCAAAGGCATCAATACTAATATGTTTAGGTATCCAACCGGATGCTGCATGCAGTTCGGCCACACGTCGATAATCGCGATTTATCAAGCTCAATAAATTTTCAGCAAGATAGCGTTGATCGCGAGAAGATAAAGTGCCCATAATGCCAAAGTCAAGGGCAATCAAGCTAGGGGATTCAGTTGAGGCTTCAGAGACTAATAAATTTCCTGGATGCATGTCAGCATGAAAAAAAGAATCTCGAAAAACCTGGACAAAAAAGATTTCGATACAGCGTTTAGAAAGCAGAGAAAGATTAAAACCCCTTGCTTTTAATAAAGCGATGTTTCCAGGAGAAATCCCGTAGACCCTTTCCATGATTAATGTTGATTTGCTCGTAAATTCCCAATAAATTTTAGGGACATATAGCAGTTCTGAATCTTGAAAATGTCGTTTGAGCACAGAAGCATTGGCTGCTTCTCGCATCAAATCGAGCTCATCTTCTAGGATGGACGCAAATTCAGCTACAATTGCTTTTGGCTTAAAATGACGTATCCGTTTGGAGAAAAAGCTTAAGAGACCTGCCATGGTTTTTAATAAGGCAAGATCGCGACGTATTTTTTTACGTATGTGAGGTCTAAGTACTTTGACGATCACTTCAGTACCATCATGTAAAGTGGCTGCCTGCACTTGTGCAATGGAAGCCGAAGCCAGTGGTTTTGTGTCAAAGTGTTTAAAGATGTTGCTAAGGGGTTGTTGTAATGCTTCTTCGATCATTTGCGCTGCAATTTGACCACAAAACGGTTGCACTTGATCGGTTAAAGAAAGCAATTCTTGAATGATATCTTCGGGGATAATATCTACCCGGGTAGAAAGTGTTTGACCAAATTTTACAAATAAAGGTCCTAATTCTTCCAAGGCTTCTCTTATTCGAATGCTTCTGGGTTTTTTTGAAAAGCCGCGCAAACCTAGGAAAGAAAAAATTCTTACAAATCGCAAAAAACGAAAAACGGGGAGGTTTAAGAGTATTTCATCTATGCCATGCTTGAATAGAATAAAATGTATATAGAAAAATCGCGGTAAACTTAATGCTGATTGCATGAAAATCCTTGAGAAATGCTTTTTTGTTTTTGGTCGCTATTTTTAAATTCAGTGATATTTGCAGACAATCTGTCCAGATCGCAATTCAGCTTGTCTACAGCCTTGATATACTCATTATTTTCAGTATCCGTTGATAAAATACCTGATTCTTCTTTAAAATACTCGGAAATATTCTGAAATATTTTATCTGTTATTGTTTTACGTTTATGTTGAAAGTTTTTCAACATTTTGCCAATAGTATGCGCAAATACATCTCCCGTGAGGGAAGATAAAGGTTCTTCCCAATCCATATCAAGATCCATCAATAAAATTTTGCATTGCTCTGCTAAGTCCATATCACCTGCAATCTTTAGTCCCGATGTTTTTGCAGCTTGGATATCATGGTTGCTTGTGAGTTGCATGAAAGCCCTTAATGGGCCACTGATCACGGTATCGGGTATAACAGATTCCATTAGGCTTTCTTGTAGCAAAACGCTGTTTTCTGTAAAGAAAAGATAAGCAGAAAGGTGGGGTCGGGTAAAAGAAATTTCAATGCATTTTCCTTGTAATCTCATTAATCTTTGTGGGCTTCGGGTATCTAATGCAAGGGCGTAATTCAAACTTTTTTCTATTAAAGTGAATAACATCAGTATTTATATCCTACATGCAGCGCCACAATACCCTGGTGAATGTTCTGATAACTCACGCTTTCGAAGCCAGCTGTCTCCATCATGGCCTTTAGCGCATCGGCTGTGGGATGCATACGTATGGATTCTGCAAGATATCGATAGCTTGCAGCATCATCACAGATTATTTTGCCAAGAAGCGGTAACACAGAAAAAGAATAAGCATCGTACAAGCGTTTTAACCATGGATCTTTGGGCTGAGAAAATTCTAAGATTACCAATCGTCCTTGAGGACGCAAAATACGATACATTTCAGTCAAAGCGCGTTCTTTTAGGGTAACATTTCTTAAACCAAAAGCAATTAAGACGCAGTGAAAGCTGTTATTAAAAAAAGGAAGATTTTCAGCACTGGTTTGCAGATAAGTGACAGGATCTTTAATACCCTTATCCAGCAATTTTGCCCGTGCTTCTTCCAGCATGGTGCCATTAATATCAGCGAGCACAATGTTACTGGCTTTCTTTTGGTTTGCAAGTAAGATACTGAGATCGCCAGTTCCACCCGCGAGATCTAAAACAACTTGGCCATCTTGTAAAGCGCAACGCGCAATGGCTAAACGTTTCCAGTAACGGTGTAAACCAGCAGACATTAAATCGTTCATTAAATCATAGCGCTTGGCAACAGAATGAAATACCTCGGCAACTTTTTGTGTTTTTTCTGCTATT
>CAZCHZ010000142.1:0-4561 GCA_964498615.1 uncultured Legionellaceae bacterium
AAATGGAATGCACATTGAACACGAAACCTTACCTTCGCGGTTAATTGATAGACCTATTCGTCCACTGTTCCCCGAAGGGTTTTATAATGAAGTACAGATCATCGCAACTGTATTGTCTTTAGATCCAGAAATTGATGCAGATATTCCCGCGATGATTGGTGCTTCTGCTGCATTAACGCTTGCAGGTCTTCCTTTTGATGGTCCTATGGGTGCTGCACGTGTGGGTTATGCAAATGGTCAATATATACTCAATCCTACCCAGAAAGAATTGTCGACCTCCGACTTAGATTTAGTCGTTGCAGGCACTGAAAGTTCTGTTTTAATGGTTGAATCTGAAGCGCATGAGTTGTCGGAATCCGTGATGCTTGGTGCTGTCATGTTTGGGCATCAGAAGTTTCAAGCTATCATCAAGCTTATTTTAGATTTAAAAGCAAAGGCAGGTAAACCTGCATGGGAATGGACAGCAGCTTCGCAGGATAAGGGCTTAATTGCCAAGATCAAAAATGCTTGTGAACAGGAATTAATAAATGCTTATTTAATTCAGGAAAAACAAACAAGACAGCTTCGGTTGAAAGAAATTCGTGAAAGAATCGTAGAGCAATTTACATCAGATCCTTTATTACAAAACATGGATCCCTTACTCGCCCCTGATGATAAAATGGTGCGCAAAATTTTAGAAGATTTAGAAAGTCATGTTGTGCGTAGCCGTATTTTAATGGGTGAAAAGCGTATCGATGGTCGAGATACCAAAACAATACGTCCCATTACCATTACGCCCGGTCTTTTAGCGCGCACCCACGGTTCTGCTTTGTTCACGCGGGGTGAAACACAGGCTATTGTTGTGGCTACCTTGGGTACTGGTCGAGATGCACAGATTATTGATAGTCCCTTAGGCGAGTATAAAGAGTCTTTTATGCTGCATTATAATTTTCCTCCCTATAGTGTGGGGGAAATTGGTATGGTAGGCAGCCCTAAACGTAGAGAAGTGGGTCATGGTAATCTTGCAAAACGCGCGATTCGTGCTGTGTTGCCAGATGAAACGCATTTTCCTTATATATTAAGGATAGTATCTGAAATAACAGAATCCAATGGTTCAAGTTCTATGGCAACCGTTTGTGGCAGCAGCCTTGCCTTGATGGATGCAGGTGTTCCTATTAAATCGGCTGTGGCTGGTATTGCCATGGGTTTAATTAAGGAAGGCAATAAGTTCCAAGTATTGTCTGATATTTTGGGTGATGAAGATCATTTAGGGGATATGGATTTCAAAGTGGCAGGCACTGCAAAAGGGGTGACGGCTTTGCAAATGGATATCAAAATTGCAGGCATCACAGAAGAAATTATGCGTGTCGCTCTTGATCAAGC
This sequence comes from uncultured Legionellaceae bacterium, assembly GCA_964498615.1. Lineage (GTDB taxonomy): Bacteria > Pseudomonadota > Gammaproteobacteria > UBA6186 > Azoamicaceae > CAWARU01. The sequence goes on from CAZCHZ010000142.1 coordinate 1,363, forward strand.
CAAAGAAGGGCGCTTACATATTTTAGGCATTATGAACAAGATGTTGCCCAGTCATCGAAGCAGTATTTCTGAATTTGCGCCACAAATTTTTAGTTTTCGAATTAATCCAGAGAAAATTCGAGATGTCATTGGCAAGGGAGGCGCTACTATCCGTGCTTTAACAGAAGAAACGGGTACCAGTATTGATATACAGGATGATGGTACCGTGCAAATTGCAAGCACAGATAGGGCCATGGGCGAAGAGGTGAGACGACGCATTGAAATGATTACGGCAGAAGCTGAAGTCGGGCAAGTTTATGAAGGGGTAGTCGCTAGAATTGCAGATTTTGGTGCATTTGTGACGATTTTACCCGGTAAAGATGGTCTTGTGCATATTTCACAGATAAGTGAACAGCGTATAGAGAATGTCTCTGATGTGTTACAAGAAGGACAAACCGTTAAGGTGAGAGTCATGGAAATTGACAGACAGGGTAGAATTCGTTTAACCATGCGATCAGTCACGGAAGAAAGCATTCAATAAATCAGTTTTAGTGCTTGGGGCAGGGATTGCAGGGATAGCAGCCAGTCATGCCCTAACATCACAAGGTATTCCCGTTACGTTACTTGAAGCGCGCGATAGAATAGGCGGGCGCATTCATGATATTCATACAGAAGATGGATTTCCTCTGGGTCTTGGTCCCATGTTTTTGCATGGTCTGGGAAGTCTAGATAATCCTAATCCTTTGAAGCCTTTTTTAGATATCCTCAATATTCCTTATCAAGCTTTTAAAATAACAGATAGCCTACTTGTCCTGGGCAAGGAAAAGATAACTGATTTCAAGAAAAAGCAAACCATATTCCAACGTTTTATGAGAACCTTGCTAGAGATTTACGAGATAGCCAAAGATCGTCATCCCCGCTTGGATTCCCGTCATCCCCGCGAAAGCGGGGATCCAGAGAAAAAAAACCATACTATTCAAGATATTTTCAAAAACATAGCTTTTCCCAATACTAATATTGCACATATAGCCAAAAATCTAGCTCTTGCCTACGAAGAAGCAGAATGCGCTTGCAGTCTTGATAAGGTGGGCTTACTGGAATGGACGCATCATCACCATATGCATGAAGGCTATGATTTAATTTTGCCCCAATCAGGATTTGGCAAAATTGTAGAAAAACTTTATCAGGAGGCCATGAATACCGGTTTGTTAAAACTCTTGTTAAATGCAGAAGTTACCAAAGTTATTCATACTGATCAGGAAACAGGTTGCGAAGTTCTACATTTTGAAAAGACGGAAAAATTAACAGGTTTTGCGGCTATTATTTGTACCTTGCCCTTGGGCATTTTACAAAGTGGGAATATTCATTTTGAACCCCAATTATCTCTGGAAAAGCGTCTCGCCTTAGATCATTTAGAGGCCGGCAACATGACGAAAATTGTTTTAGAATTTGAAAATTGTTTTTGGGAAAATGTGCCTTTTATCAGCATCTTAGATGATGTGAAGAACCCTTCTTTATATTTGTTTATCAATATGCATCATTTTTCATCAGGAAAAACGAATACATTATTAGCATTTTTTCATCGCGATCCTCACTGTGTAATCGAAAATGAAGAAAATTTGATAGAGACAGCTTTGGTGCGCCTAAAAAAACTCTATCCTAATATAAAAAATAATCTAGGGCTCAAAAAAACCACTTTTTGTATTTGGGGTAAGGATAGATTTACGCTAGGTGCGTGGTGCAGCTATGGTCCTTTGATGACTTTGGCAGATATTGATAATTTACGAAAACCAGAGAATCAGTATCTCTTTTTTGCAGGTGAACATACTGGAATTAGTACAGTGGATAGCGCATATTTATCGGGCTTAAGGGCAGCGCAAGAAGTAATTAATATGCTCTAAATTATGGGGTCGATGTTGAACCGCGATTAGAAGAGTTAGGAGGAGAGGATTTAGGAGGACCTTCCTCTTCGGATTGGGTCTTTTCAGCATCAGAGTATCTTTCAACTTTTGATGAAAATCTTACTGTACGACCTGCCGGTTTTACCTTGTCCTCTGAAGCAGGATGCACCTCTGATCTGGTGCCCGATCTTGATTTTAGCTCTGGTCTGCTGAGTGAGTGACGAGATGTAGTATCCATCTGTTCATCTCTTTCTGCTGCTTCTGTTTCTGCATTCGAAAGTTTTTTGCTGATCGATGGCAAAAGCCAATCTACAAATGCAGTATATTTTTTATGTAGTTTCTCTAAAAATACTGATACGGGCAAATAGCTACCTTTAGGATTAAAGATAGATCCAATGATGAAATTATATGCACCATCTAAAAATGATGTTCCTGATCTTAAAAAATCTAATATACTTCTACCAATATCTCTAAAACCATCAACAAATGTTGAGGAAAATTCTGTCCCTTCTTCTTTTTTGCGTGCCATGTCCCATACCATCTTCGCTAATACACCTATATCCCAGAAACCACCAAAAATAACTTTAAAACCTCCCTTAGCACCCCTTAATATTCCACCCAAGAAGAGACGCAAAGTTCCACCTGAAAGTTGCCTAAAGCCGATCCATAATCGTTGTCCTCTTTGTTTGAAAAATCCAGAAATTAATCCAGTGTTTCGATCGGTTTCTGCCAGCATAGTATCGACATACATCCTTTGTTGACTATATTTCCCATATGCTGTGTTTAGAAATGCTATTATTTCATCGCGTTCATGAGTTTTCAGCACTCCTCGCCACATTGTACCTTCTAAACGTCTGATAAATTCCTCAAATCCTGATATTTTTTTAGGTGTCTTTGCCATAACCCTAATCTCCTATTATAAAATGTGGTTTCTCAAATAATATGTGTTGTTTCATGTTGTGCTACGCCTTTTATTGCCTTTACCATCTCTATCTTTATCTTCTGCTTTAGTAGGTTTGTTTAAGGTCTCAGACGACGATGCCCCAACAGATTTGGATGCTGGTCTAGATAAAGTATATGGCGGAGTCGGAGATACAGGATTTTCTTCAGCACTGTCTTTACGGGTATGATGAAATGATGCTCTCAGATCATGAAACACACGTGTGTCGTCTTTTTCAGATAATGATGCTCTCAGATCATGAAACACAGGTGTGTCGTCTTTTTCAGGTTTTGTTGAATCTATTGATTTTTTACTAGAAGAAGAAAACCACTCATTAAATTTTTGCTTTATAAGGTTTTTTACTTCGATTAGGTAATGA
>CAZCHZ010000143.1:0-4557 GCA_964498615.1 uncultured Legionellaceae bacterium
TGTTATTTCGCCCCCTTCGAGGGGGGCCGACGCCCGAAGGGCGGCGGGGGGGTGTAAAGCTAAAATTGTTTCTCTAATCTTGAATAAAACCCCCTCGCATTGTTGTAGTACCTCTATATTGCTAAATCGGAGCACCACAAACCCTAAAGTTGATAAATAAGCATCACGGCTTTCATCTTTCGCTCTATGTTCATCTGTGAGATGTTGAGAACCATCTAATTCAATAACGATTTTCGGGTATTTAGAATAGAAGTCTACAATGAAAGTACCTATTGGTTTTTGACGATAAAATTGTACGCCTTCAATTTGTTTTCGACGTATTTTTGTCCATAAAATGGATTCGCAATCAGTTACTGCATTTACACGCTCCACTGGCACCAGCGTTAGTGCTGGTGCAAGAGCACCTGTGCCTGTAAGAGCAAGTGCAAGCGCTAGGAGCACTGGCTAAGTACTCTCTAACACCCTCCGCAAACTTCGTTTGTATTGAAATACCACAAAAAGCCAGGTACAATAAAGCATTAAGAACAAACTAAGTTAGTTAATTAATTTTTGGAGGTAATATGGCCGCAGTCATTCATATTCATGTTGTTAATCCACTTTACGAAACCTATTGTGCTTGGACAGACGCTGGTGCTGATGCAAACTCATTGTACAATGACGAAGAATTATTGACATTGCGACTGCAGAAAAAGAATATTCGTCAAATTGGCGTGAAAAATCAACAGCCTGCATATGTGCAGGATGGAGTGATCATTCAATTGCCTGGAAAACGCGAACACACTGTTATCTTTCCAGTGAAAATATTTTTCTTTTCTCAAGAGAAAGCAGCCACATGTCTAACGCTGTTGCGTGACAGAAAATTTGAAGTTGAAAGCCCTAAAAGTGCTAAAATGTTGATTGCTGGTGACTTTCGTGAGGGTAGTCTAATATCTGTAAAGTTAAATTCTTTTAACATCACAAATGACGCGGTAAATTTGTTTTCTGCGATAGAGGTGGCACAATGTTTACCTTACCAGGTGAAAGCTTATATCTGTACTACTTTTTTTAATGTTAAACTGGATGAGTTTTATAAAGAAAAATTAGGAAACATTATTTTGCACGGTCTCGTGAATCATTCGAAGATTGCGTTTCTTAAGGAGGCATATTTTCTAGATGCTTGTCGTGTGGCAGCATCCTCAGGTAATATAGATTATTTTATTTATTTGCAAGAGCAATGTGAAAGATTAAATCTTCATCGTGAAGCAATACTTTTGGCGATAGAGATTTTAGCGAGAGAGTATAAAAGTCATTGTACTTTAATTCCAATTAAGAAACGTCAAGAATTGTATTTTAAAATTGCGAATGCCATGTACGGAGAGGATTGTAGTTTGCATAGTGAAGATGTTAAACGCAAACTTAAGGAAGGTATCATGCCTCGCGAAGCAGTTCAAGACGAAAAGGAAGCAGAAGAAGCACATGCAATTCAGATGTCTCCGGCTGTCTCGGACAGCCAGACAGCAGAGCCGGATAGTCAGGCAGAAAAGAAAGTAGCAAAGGATAGCGCATCACAATCATTGGATCCCGAAGAACATGAAGAAGCGCTTGATGATAAACAGAGATTACGCTATATTATGGAGCTATTAGCACAAGCCTATGATGAAGAACTTGATGAACTAGGGGTAGATATCTTACGCAAAAAAATATTTCTTCAATTGGCAGGTTTGCCTACAGTAAGTGCAACAACATTGAAGTCTCTGGATCTTTGTGATATTGCTGAGTTTTTTGCACAAATCGAGGCTGCTAAAGTACAAGCTTTAGAAAGCGCTCAACGTGCACCATCAACGGCGACGAGTAGTGCTGCTCCTGGGGGTGCTCCTATCCTTCCTGCGTATGCACATGCCACTGATGCCAGTGCTAATACTGATGGAAGAGCAGCTGCGCCTGTAAGCGCAAGTGTCAAAAGCGCCGCTACTAGATAGTACTCTCTAACACCCCCCGCTCACTTCGTTCGCTGCCCCCCTCAAAGGGGGCATTTTACATTTTCGATGTCATGTTATTTCGCCCCCTTCGAGGGGGGCCGACGCCCGAAGGGCGGCGGGGGGGTGTTTATCCTGCATCTTGCGGCAAGGCATAAAATTCATCAATTAATGCAGGTATTGTATCTAAGATTATTTGTACTTCTTTTTCCGTAATAATTAAAGGGGGCAACAAGCGGATCACCGTATCATGAGTAATATTAAACAACAATCGTTTTTTTAAAGCCAAATTTAAAATCTCACGACAAGGTTTATCCAATTTAATGCCAATCAATAAACCTTGACCTCGCACATCTTTCACATGTTGGTTATTTTTTAAACGTTCTTTCAAGCCATTTAATAAGAGATCTCCCATTTTTCGTGCATTTTCCCAGAGTGCATTTTTTTCGATTACCTCTAGTGTGGCCAAAGCCGCAGCACAAGCCAAAGGATTTCCGCCAAAAGTCGATCCATGATTGCCAGGTTTTAATATGTCAGCAGCAATGCCTGTCGCCAAACAAGCACCAATAGGCACACCATTCCCTAAGCCCTTAGCAATGCACAAAATGTCGGGTAGAATTTTTTGCGCTTGATACATAAAGAGACTACCCGTACGCCCCATCCCTGTTTGTACTTCATCTAAAATCATCAGCCAATTATTTTCTGTGCAAATTCTGCGTATATTGGCAATATAATGTGCATCAGGCACAACAATGCCGCCTTCACCCTGTATAGGTTCTACCAGTACCGCTACTATATCATCGCGTTCTGCAGCAGTGCGTTCTATCGCATGAATATCATTATAGGGAACGCGTACAAAACCTTGTACCATGGGTTCGAAACCCGCTTGTGCTTTAGCACTGCCACCTGCAGAAATCGTCGCCAAAGTACGACCATGAAAAGCACCATTCATCACGATAATATGCGGGAATGCAATTTCTTTTTGGTGTCCATAAAGTCTGGCAATTTTAATAGCAGTTTCAACAGCTTCAGCGCCAGAATTACAGAAAAAAGCTTTTGACATGCCAGTTAAACGCGCCAATGTGTTGGCAAGGGCAATTTGATTCGCAATTTGAAACAAATTAGAAGTATGTAAAAGTTTGGCAGCTTGACTTTGAATGGCTTTGGTCACAACAGGATGTGCATGTCCAAGACCTGTTACCGCAATACCACAGAGTGCATCTAAATATTTGTTGCCCTCACGATCCCAGAGCCAGGCACCTTCTCCATGTTCGAACGTGACAGGTAAACGCTTATAAACATTCATTAAGTGGGTCATGAATTCATCCTTGTTTTCAAGAAAAGTGTTTGTTTCTTAAATTTAGCCTGAAAAATTCTTAGACACAAAATCCCAATGAACCAGTTGCCAAAAAGCTTCGAGATATTTAGGTCTAAGATTACGATAATCAATATAATAAGCATGCTCCCATACATCGCAGGTTAATAGGGCATTTTTTTTGTCTGTCATCGGCGTACCGGCATTGCTCGTACTAATAATTTCTAAATTGCCGGCTTGGTTTTGTGCAAGCCAGGCCCAACCCGATCCAAACGTGGCAATGGCTGTTTTGGTAAATTGTTCTTGAAAGGTAGCGAAAGATCCAAAAGTCTTTATGATCGCATTCCCAAGATTACCCTTAGGTTCTCCGCCAGCCTTAGGTGCTAGGCAATGCCAATAGAAAGTATGATTCCAAACTTGAGCAGCATTATTAAAAATACCACCAGAAGATGTTTTAATGATGTCTTCTAAGGATTTCCCCTCAAAACCCGAACCTGGAAGCAAGTTATTTAGGTTATTCACATAAGCTTGATGATGTTTTCCGTAGTGATAGTCCAGGGTTTCTTCAGAGATGTAAGGCACAAGTGCGTTTCTTGCATAGGGCAGAGGTGGCAATTCAATTGTCATGGGATACTCCTTCATAAACTTAAGGTTAGGATACCATATTCCTAACAAAATAATCATCTGCCAGGTTATTGCTTAATGACGTTTCTTTTTTGGTGGGGATTTTGGGGCGGATGCCTCTTCGAGTTTGTTTAGGGCTGTAAGCAATATGTCTGTCTCTTTAGGGTTTACGTTTGGTATTTTGGCGAGTTTATCTGATATGGGACTCAGATCTCGCTTTTCAATGCTAATGTTATTGGGATTATTATTAGCAAATGCGGTGTATTGCGCAAGAGCGATGACACTATTCTGGATAATGGTTTTTTGGGCTTGTATCTTGTCTTGAACCGTTTTTTTAGAACCTTGAAAAAACGAATAGTGATGGTGTGTAGAATATTTTGAAATAGTGTTTAGGGCATTACGAATGCCATCTACATTCTTTTGAATCGCTAAATTTACTTCTTGTTCTACATTGCTGATGGCGTTTGTTAGACTAAGAAGCAATGTCTCGTATTCACCTACTCTACGAACGCGCACTCTTGCGACCGGATAAAAAATTTTCTCGGCTTCTGTTTTCTCTTGTGGAGTTTTTGCTGTTTTGATGCGCTCTTGTAATTTATCTGCCGCTGCATTTTCCTTTGCAATACCTGCATGACATTCTTTTATACCTCGAATGGATGTTTT
>CAZCHZ010000144.1:0-4551 GCA_964498615.1 uncultured Legionellaceae bacterium
CCACAGCGCGAGTTTGCAAGGGAATATTATGATGTGCCGCCAAAGTCTTTAAACCACTTGTCAGTTTTGATGTAATGTCGTTAAGCTTTTGATAGCAATGCGGGTCTTGCGTCAACGCTTTTAAGTTTGCCAAACCTGCAGCAACTGCCAGAGGATTTCCAGACAATGTGCCTGCTTGATAAACAGCACCTAAGGGTGCGAGATGCGACATAATATCCCGTCTTCCCCCGAAAGCCCCTACGGGTAATCCGCCACCAATAATTTTGCCAAGACAGCTGAGATCTGGTACCACATTATAAAGTGCTTGTGCGCCCCCTAAGCTTGCGCGAAAACCGGTGATAACCTCATCAAAAATTAAAAGGCTGCCATATTCCGTGCAATATTTTCTTAATGTGGGTAGGAAGTTAGGCTCTGGAAGCACAAGATTCATATTCGCGGCAATGGGTTCGACAATCACGGCCGCTAATTGATTACCATATTGCTTAAAGATATTGTGAACTGCTTCTACATCATTAAAAGGCGCAGTCAAAGTATGTTGGGTGACATCAGCTGGGATCCCCGGGGAATCAGGTAGGCCCAAAGTCAATTGACCCGATCCTGCTTTTACCAAAAGACTATCGACATGTCCGTGATAGCAACCTTCAAATTTTAAAATCTTATTTCGGTTTGTTGCGCCCCTGGCCAAACGAATGATGGTTTGTGCGGCTTCTGTGCCTGAATTTACCAAGCGCACTTGCTCTAAAGAGGGCATGAGTTTTGTAAGGCATTCAGCCATCTCTACTTCAAGACTTGTAGGTGCACCAAACCCCAGACCTTCCTTGGCAGTAGCTAATACAGCCTCCAATACTGCTGGATGTGCATGGCCAAGGATCACAGGTCCCCAAGAACAGACATAGTCTATATAGTGTTTGTCATCAGCATCAATTAGGTAAGCCCCTGTGCCCCGCTTAAAAAAAACAGGGGTAGTGCCCCCAACGCCTCTAAATGAGCGTACGGGCGAATTAACGCCTCCTGGAATCACTGTTTGTGCCCGAGCCCATAATTCGGTAGAATGAGTAGACATATTGCAATTCCTGCGGTTTACAAAGATGACCTGCCAATCTTAAAGTGAGTCAGCAAGGAAATACAACAAATTTTTTTAATTTTGTGAGGTAACTTAAATGAACTTTTTAGATTATATGGACTTACATCTTATCATCAATTTAAGCATTCTTGTTTTACTGTTTGGTGTTTTTTATTACATGTTGGCACGAAGACAGCAAAGCATCACAAAGATGGTAATACAATCAATGAAATTACAAGAACAAGCCAATCATCAATTGAACTTGGTGGTACATGAATTGCGTCGTTCTAATCGTTTATTATCTATCATGGCAGATGTGGAAGAACCCGAAGTGTCAGCGCAAACCATGCAAGGCGCACATCTTTCGCAAGCGCAGGCCAATGTACATACTTTAAGCACCATAGAAGCAGATCCTAACAGTCCCTTTAAAGTCTATGTCGGTAATGTAGATTATGCAGCCACTGCTGCGGAATTAGCGGGTCATTTTGCGCATTGTGGTGAAGTGCAATTTGTGAATATTCCTGTCAATCGTTACACAGGTCGTGCCAGAGGCTTTGGATTTATTACCTTTGCTACGCAAGAAGGCGCAGAGCATGCCATGCATTTAAATGGCTCTCAATTTAGAGGTCGAGAAATTCAGGTGAATTTCGCTAAAGAACGGGATACCGTTGCATCATGAAACGCTATATGTGTTTACTCTGCGGCTTAATTTACGATGAAGCACAAGGGTGGCCAGATGATGGCATCGCGCCAGGCACAAAATGGAATGATGTTCCTCCCAACTGGCGCTGCCCCGATTGCGGCGCTTGCAAAGATGATTTCGAAATGATGGAAATGCCAGATGGCGCTGCAGGGCTTGCTGAAGCATAAATTTATCAGGACTTTTCGCATGCATAGAAGAACTTTGAAACCATTTATTAGGAACTTGCATGATGCCGAAAAATGTAAAACTTCCATTAGTACTCGCAGCAGCCCTTGCCTCAGGTAATGTTATGTCAGCACCCTTAGATCAACCACGTTTAAAGGATAAAATTGTCATTATTACAGGAGCCAGTAAAGGGATTGGTAAATCTATATCTGAAGTATTTGCTTCTCATGGTGCCAAACTCGCGCTTGTTAGCCGTGGGGAAGAGCCTTTATCCAGCCTGGTTCAAACAATTCGCGCTAAAGGTGGAGAAGCAATTTATATCACAGCAGATGTGACTAAAGAAAATGACATGCAACGTGTGGCAACAGAAACGGTTAAAAAATATGGTCGCATTGATATCTTAATTCACAACGCTGGTATATATCCTATGTCACGTCTTGAAAATATGTCTGCAAAAGAGTGGCATAACGTTATTGATACCAATTTAACAAGTGCATTTTATATTGTTAAAGCTTGCTTACCTGCAATGAAACAACAAAATTATGGTCGAATTGTTTTTACATCTTCCATCTCGGGACCGCGTGCTGGACTGCCCGGGCTGTCTCATTATACTGCCTCAAAGAGCGGAATGAATGGTTTTATGAAAACAATTGCCATTGAGCTTGCAAAATATAAAATTACCGTTAACGCAGTAGAACCCGGCACGATTGTTACGGAAGGCGTTGCCGATTTAACTGATGATCGTAGAGAAAAAATGACACGCGCTGTTCCTCTCGGTCGTTTGGGAATACCTGAAGAGGTTGCAAAAGCACATCTTTTTTTAGCATCTGATGAAGCACAATATATTACGGGTCAATCGATAATTGTAGATGGTGGCCAGTTGTTGCCGGAATCGCATTTCTTAGATTATTAATGTGGTCGTGTCTTGATATTAGACAAAGCTGTCCAATGTCAAGACACGACCCTCGATGCTTATATTGTTTTTTAACCTGTTCCCCTGTAGGGGCCGGTCTCCGTGCCGGCCCTTGCTATAGGAGTCCCGCCACCTTGATTTTTTTTTAAGGATCACCATTTATTTTGTTGAAGAACTCAATATAGTATTCGTCATTCTAAAATAGTCTTATACTACTAAGATGAAGGACTAGGTTTTCATAGGTAATCCTTATGGTTTCAATCGGAGAGTGGTGGATGTGGCTGGGATTTTTAGTATGTATTGCTATTATGCTGGCCATTGATTTGTTTTTGCTGGGTAGCAAAAAAGGTCATGAGGTAAGCGTTAAAGAGTCTCTTGCCTGGGTGACTGTCTGGATTACCTTGGCCTTATTATTTAATTTTATTTTTTTGTGGTACCTAGATAAAACACAAGGCAGTGCCATTGCACATCAAAAAGCCATGGAATTCCTGACAGGTTATCTTATCGAAAAATCTTTATCTGTTGATAATATGTTTGTCTTTATAATGATTTTTCATTATTTTAATGTTCCCACAATATACCAGCATCGTGTGCTGTTTTTGGGTGTGATTGGTGCCATTGTCATGCGTCTTGTTTTAATATTAGCCGGTGTTTGGCTGATCGCTAAATTCAGTTGGATATTGTATATTTTTGGATTGTTTCTTGTTATATCAGGAATTAAAATGTTTGTTTTTGCAGAACAAGAACCTGATTTATCTAAAAACAAGCTTTTAATCTGGATAAATAAATATTGTAGAGTGACAGATCAATATTATGCTGAAAAATTTTTCGTTTTAAAACAACATAAATTTTATATGACCCCCTTATTTTTGGTGCTCATATTAATTGAGATAAGTGATTTGGTTTTCTCTGTTGACAGCATTCCTGCCATTTTTGCAATTACAACCGATCCCTTTATTGTTTATACCTCAAATATTTTTGCAATTCTAGGACTGCGTTCTTTATATTTTCTGCTTTCAAAAACATCGGAAAAGTTTTCATTGCTCAAGTATGGTTTGGCACTGATTTTAATCTTTGTGGGTGGCAAGATGTTGATCGCACATTGGTTTAAAATGCCTATCACCGTTGCGCTTGCTGTGGTGGCAAGTATTCTTGGGGTAACTGTATTACTCAGCATTGTACAAAAACGGCGACTAGAAAGAAGGTAGTGAAACACATCCATGGAAAGTCGTGATACTAGAAAATATTCAAAAATAGAAACCTTAGGCGGTATTGTGTTATTGCTGGCTTTCGCGGCGGGTATCATATTGTCTAATTCTCCTTATGAAATTTATTATCAACGGTTTATAGATTTTCCTTTGGGTATCGATTTGGGGTTTGTGCATTTAAAGAAATCAATATTACTTTGGGTAAATGATGGATTGGTTGCCACATTTTTTCTGTTAATCGGACTTGAAATCAAAAGGGAAGTGTTGCAGGGGGAGTTATCAAAAAAATCACAATTAATCTTACCTTGTTCTGCAGCCATTGCAGGTTTAATTGTGCCGGCCATCATATATACTATTTTTAATTATGACCACCCAGTCAATATGCGGGGTTGGGCTATTCCAACAGCAATGGATACGGCTTTTGCTTTAGGTGTGTTGGCTTTGCTGGGTCGATTCCCGACAAGCTTAAGAATATTCTTAGTGGCGCTCGCAATCATTG
>CAZCHZ010000145.1:0-4466 GCA_964498615.1 uncultured Legionellaceae bacterium
ATTTTCTCTGAAATCGCGAATAGCCGTTGCTAGTTTACCGCTCACTGGAGATAAAGTTTTAAGCGTCTCCTCTAATCTTGCAGGAGTCGCAAGAGAATTATTGTGCGCAGAAGGATTTCTAATCAGATCTTTAAGCGCTTTCAAATTTGCTTCTTTTTGCCCCAATTGTCGCAAAATAGATTCATCAACTTTGTTTATTGTCAACAATGCTTCTGTAAATTGTTCCAAATGCCAGCGTGCCGCATCGTAACATAATGTCATTTCAAAAGCATCTCTTGTCTTAGCTGCTTCACTCATACAATACGAAAAATTATCCAGACTCATCTGTGCATACTTAAGATAAGATAACTTGTGTTGACGAACGAAGTTTTTAAATGCATCACCATTTGGATCTCCTTTATGGTGTTGATTAAGATCTCGATACAATTCCCCATTCTCTAAAAACCCAATATCAACCGCGACGCCTTCTGGAGGAGTTTTCGCTGCCTTTTTTAACAAATTAAGTAACGTAGGAATTTTATCATCAATAAAATGCATTAATCTATCTGGCGTCACAAGAAAAGCCAAATGGGTAAAATTATTGCGCAAACGGTCTGCTCTTGGTAATCCCAATGCAGGGTATTTTTCTGCCAGAACCTTAACGAACTCAAGAATATTTCTAATTTTTAATAAAGCCGCATAAAAATAGGGACTATTTTCTGCAATGATATATCGCTGAAAAGGTCTTAAGCCCTCAATTTCAAGAATCAAATCTGAAAGCGTGCTTATTCTAAGACGCTCAGCCTCCTGTTTTTGATCTGATTCTGGTGTCTTTGCATCTTTCGCTGTTTTAGCCACGGGTTTTCCTCTTATGAGTTATGTTAAATACTTATCGTTTTATTATTTAATATAGTAAATATCGTGTTTTATTACAAATTAAACGCTTTCCATTCCATCATGATAATGTGTAAATACAGGTAAAAAAACCAGGTTCCATCCCTTAAAAAATAGTGTAGAATCAGCATTATTTAACACTATCTAGGAGACCATTAATATGGTCGTCAATGAAATTGAGCAATTATTAGCAAAAGAGGGTATCAAAAAAGTTAGTGAATTGGCCAAAACACATCATCTAGGAGATCTCTGCGTGATTCCTCCTATTAGCATCACGGATACAGACTTTTTAAACATCATGTTTGTATCGCCAAAAGGCCAGTCACCCACCTTGGAAAATCTGGCTAATTTTATAGTAGAATTCAATGAACAATTTTCAGCGCTTGCTGATAAAATCCACTTACATGATGCAAATCTGCTAGCTAAAATAATAAGCAAAAAAGATAGGAATGCTACGCACGTGGAAGAAGTGCTACAGGCTGCCATTCCCATAGAATATTTGCAATCTGGCAAGTCCTTAGATGAGCAATTTGAAAATAGCAGAAAACTTGCATCAGATATGTCCTCAGTAGAGGACAAACCAAAACGTCCTGTCTCACAAAAAAAATAAATATAAACCATGTTTTATAAATTTACGAATTTTGACCTACCGAAAAAGAGCCTCAACTAACCCAAGTTTATCTTTTAATTTACTCATGGTAAATTAACTTTTTTATAATGATTTTCAGGCACAAGCTAATATGAGTTACCTAACTTCTGCTCTGGAAGCTGATTTAAAATATTCCGAAGAAACAAAATTAATCTCTGAAGATAATCTCGCTTCCATCACAAATGAACTTTTTCATACTCTCCTGGATGAGTTGGAAAAAAATCATCCCTGCCCGACAGCACCTTTATGGAGCCCCATATATAGTTTTTCTCTTAAAAATACCAGTACTGCACAAATTTTAACACTGGCAAATGCATTACATCAAAATAATACTATGACCGGTTTAATGCTAATAGGTGTTTATAATAACGATAAACATTTGGCTATTTTAATGAAGGCAATTGCACATAACAAAAATTTAACTTCTCTTATCTTCTACCAAATTGGATTTGGCTCCCATACTGCGAAAGAATTATTTACATTAATGCTTCAGAATGTAAAATTAATATTTGAAATACAAAATATTGAAAAAGACATTCACAAAAAAGGATGTAGAATGCTATCCGATTATTTATTAAAACATGATCCCGATCATCCATTTTTGTTCTATAATTTTTATCGAGCCTTAAAAGCATTGGATATACCAACTGTCAAATTTATTATTTCCCTCAGCATCGATATCAATAAAGCATACGAAGATTATGGCTCGCCCTTGCATGAAGCAATCAATTGTCATTCCTTGGAATTAATCCAGCTATTATGTGAAAGTCGCGCAGATGTCAATTCAACGCGATCAATTTCTGTTGCGAAAGTGCCTAAAACATTAACTCCACTTCAACTTGCCATGCGAGCAGATCTCAGAATTAAAAAAGAAATACTTCAGGTATTATTACAGCATGGGGCCAAGGGAAGCAAGGAAGATATGGCTTCCATTTCTTCAGAAAATATGGTTAAACTATATTTTTTCTTGCGAAATGTCATTGCAAGAAACAATCGATATGCATTGGCACACAATTTGACATTTATCATCATGGTTGGAGAATTGCATATCCGTAGGCAATCTTTATTAATTGAAATTATGATACTCTTAATTGCCTGCGAACTTGGCATTATGAATGTATTGCACGAAGACAGTCAAGCAATGCTTGAAGCACATAAAAATCACCAAAAAATAAAAGATGCGATATCCAATAGTTTAACTTCATACATGACATATCCCATTTCGATGAAACTAGGAATGGAAAATTATGCGGTGGATTTAGACCATGGGAAGCATTTTTCAACAAGAAATAAAACTATGTCGGATACAATAAAAACACTCTCCATTAAAAGTGGCGTATTAATTATAGGTTCTGCTCATTTTAAAGGCCTCTTAAAAGATTATCCCTTAGGAAACACATTTCATGTATTAGCCATTAATTCTTATCCACGCAAAGCCTATGAAATAGACGTTGGCACGCATTCCGAGCATGACCACCACGATCTAAGAGTATTTTCAGATGAAAACAAAAATATACTGCAAGTTAAAATGGATGGTAATGCAGAATTACTAACACCACATGAAATACTCGAAAAAACCCAAGGACTTTATTTTGGATACATTCGACCTGATGTCTATACTAAAAAATTACTGCATGTAGAAAAAAAGATGATAACCTGGCAACACCAATTGTATTCTGTTCCGAAATGCGAGCAAACAACAAAGAAGATAAGGAAAACGAAAAGATTAACTTGATTGCTGGCTATCTACTTGTAAAGTATTCAAGCCCTTCGTAATACCAAATTTCTTCATTTTTTCAACCAAAGTTGTGCGTCGCAGGCCGAGACGTTTAGCTGCATGAGACACAATCCCATGATTTTCGTTTAAAGCCAGATGGATCATGTGCAATTCAAGTTCTGTGAGATGCGCTTTTAAATCAAACCCTGATTCTGGTAAAACGGGTGCTGATAATATCGTGAGCTTTTTATCGTCGCGTTTTGTACTATTTTGATGCTGAAAAAAGAGCTCCGGCAAATCTGATAAAGCAACTGTTTTGCCAGGATATAAGATCATTAATCGTTCGATTAAATTGGCAAGTTCTCGAACATTACCAGGCCAAGCGTATTCTTCTAAAAAAGTGAGGGCATCGGTGGATAATGTAATGATATTACCCGTGTTGCCTCGATATTGCTGAATAAAATGATTAATTAATACAGAGATATCTTCTTTCCGTACTCTTAAAGGCGGGATTTCTATGGGAAAAACATTTAAGCGATAATAGAGATCTTCCCTGAATTCCCCCAATTCAATACTTTTGAGTAATTGTTTGTGCGTGGCTGCGATAATCCGAACATCTGCTTTAATGGGTTTATTCCCCCCCACTCTCTCAAAGCAACGTTCTTGTAAAACACGTAAAAGTTTAGCCTGCATGTTCTGGGGCATATCCCCAATTTCATCTAAAAATAAGGTGCCACCCTGCGCAAGCTCAAAACGTCCTACACGCGAAACCACTGCACCTGTAAATGCGCCTTTTTCATGACCAAAAAGCTCGCTTTCCAATAATTCCATTGGAATGGCCGCGCAATTTATTGCAACAAAGGGCCCAGTCTTGCAGTCTGAGGCTTCATGGACGAGTCTTGCAACCAGCTCCTTGCCTGTCCCGGATTCTCCCAGGATCATGACATTGGCCGTGGTTTTTGCGACTTGCTGAATAAGCCTAGCAACTCCCGCCATCATGGGGCTTTGACCTATTAAGACCAATTCTTCCATGCAATCAATCTCTCACGCCATTAAGTTTACTTACTATTATCCCTACAATACAAATAGCGCTGATTTGATGATTCGTCAAATGACCTGGATCGCCCTTTTGCTCCCGTGGTATATTATGGCCTTATGTTTGGGGCTGTAGCTCAGTTGGTAGAGCGTCGCGTTCGCAATGCGAAGGTCAGGAGTTCGATCCTCCTC